>CALCZU010000149.1 GCA_937903155.1 uncultured Bdellovibrionales bacterium | reverse complement strand
TTCCGATCTCCGACATAAACCTTGCCGAGAAGGGTACACGGGGATTTGTGTCCGCCCCCCTCGCGAAATCCGCGCTGACCGCGCGTCTCCCAGCACTCTTTTACGCCATTTGTTAAAAAATTTTGAAGATTTGGCTTTAGGAATAAAATAATTTGCCGAAAAAGACTGTAGAAAAACCTTTTAAACTTTTTGGATGGCTATGGAAAAGATACTCGTAATTGAAGACAATAAAGATTATCAATTTTTAATCCAGTCCGCTCTTAGTGCAGAATACAAGGTATTGTGCGCTGATAACGGCAAACAGGGCGTCGAGATGGCTCGCGAAAACTTGCCCGACTTGATCTTGCTCGATATCTCTTTGGGAGAAATCGACGGGTTCGAAGTTTGTCACCTTTTAAAGGGACAAAAAGAAACTGTAAACACCCCAATCATCTTTTTATCGTCGCGAAACGACCCACACAGTAAAGTGATGGGATTCGATTTAGGCGCTGACGATTATATCGAAAAGCCTTTTGAAGCTGAGGAACTCAAAGCGCGCATCAAGGTACGCATCAAGCAAAATAACTCTCGAAAAGAAAGCATTTCTAGTTTCGAAGTAGAAGGTTTGCGCATTGATTTTCTCGGCCACCGGGTTTTCTTGGAAGAACGCGAAATTCCTTTCTCTGCTTTGGAATTCAAACTTCTTTCTTTCTTCGTTCGTAATCCTGATCGAGTTCTTTCTCGCGAAAGAATTTTGAACAACGTTTGGGGCGTGGATACTTTCGTCACCGACCGAGTTGTCGATTCTCATATTCGTAGCATTCGTAAAAAAATGGGCGCTTTCAAAGACCATATCGAATCGATCTACGGTGAAGGATATCGCTTCAATCCGAATCCACTCTCGGGCGAATCCAAATCGAAAGAAAAAGAAGCCGCTTAATCCAAAAGTTTTATCCTTTTTAGACCCCCACTTTGACTCAGCTCAAAGTGGGGGTTTTCTTTTGAGGAGCGTTTCGTATCTTTTCAAAAGTTTCTGGCTATAATGCGGGTGATGTACGAGCTGCGAGATTATCAGCGGGACGCGGTGAGAAACGCCGTCCAATTTTTTCAGAAAAAACGAGAGCCTGCCCTTGTCGTCTTGCCGACCGGAGCAGGGAAGAGTCTTGTCATTGCAGAGCTTGCCCGAATTGCGAAGGGGCGAGTTTTAGTTTTGGCGCATGTCAAAGAACTTGTAGAACAAAACTACGAAAAGTATGTCAGCTACGGGCTCTCGGCCGGAATCTTCTCTGCGAGTTTAGGAAAGAAAGATTCGAGCCACAAAGCGATTTTTGGAAGTGTGCAGTCGATTGCGCGGGCCTCGGATGATTTCTTTGAGGATTTTTCACTGCTTGTCATCGACGAATGCCACCGAGTCGCCGATGAGGGGGCGACTCAGTACCAGGAAGTGATTAAAAAACTTCAAGACCGAAACCCCGGGCTTTGTATCTTAGGCCTGACGGCGACACCATACCGTTTAGGACTGGGATGGATTTACGAATATTCCCAACGCGGAGAGATCAAAACGGATAAACCCCGATTTTTTAAACGCTGTGTTTACGAATTGCCGCTGACCTACATGATTCGGAATAAGTATCTAACGACTCCCGTCAAAGTCGATATCCCCGTCACCAGTTACGATTTCTCGGAATTGATGGAGAGTGATAGGTCATTTACGAATTCTGAAGTTGAAGAGATTTTAAAAAATCAGAAGCGGCTGACGCCATTTATTATTAAAAACATTATCGATATCACCGAAAAATATCATCGACAGGGAGTGATGATTTTTAGCGCCTCGGTGAGGCATGCGGAAGAAATCATGTCATATCTGCCGAAGGGGGACGCTCGCATCATCTTAGGGGACACCCTAATGACCGAACGAAGCCAAATCGTCGAAGAATTTAAAAAGAAAAAGTTTAAATACCTTGTAAATGTTTCAGTTTTAACGACAGGTTTTGATGCCCCACATGTCGATCTGATCGCAATTTTAAGACCTACGGAATCGAATAGCCTTTATCAGCAGATTGTTGGCCGGGGTCTGAGACTTTCGGACGGCAAAAAAGATTGCTACGTTTTAGACTACACCGGGATGGGACATGATATTTACGCACCCGAAATCAGCGACAAGCGACCGGCAAAAGATACGGTAGCCGTCAAAGTGATTTGTCCTAAGTGCGACTTTGAAAATGATTTTTGGGGATACGCGGATGAGGACGGGATTGTCCTAGAACATTATGGGAGAAAATGTCGAGGAGCCACTCAAGATCCAAAAACGCTTGAGATCACTCCCTGCGGCTTTCGTTTTCGTTTAAAACTCTGTCATGTTTGCGGGAGCGAAAATGATATCACCGCAAAAGAGTGCGAAAAATGCAAGGCCGCTTTAATTGATGCGGACGGAAAGTTAAAACAAGCAAAACTTTCTAAAAACTCGCATGTCTTAACTCCCGACCGAATTACTTTTGAAGAACGAAAAGATAAAAATTCGAGTCCCTTCTTGGAAATTCGTTATTACGATCATGATGGCCTCTACGTCAGTGAAGCACATTTTTTTAGTAACTCCTCTTCTATCAAAAAGTTTAATATTAATTTTCTTCGTTCGCACTTAAGGCGTCCGGAACTCGCGATCGATATTCGATCCCCAAAAGATGTCATCCAATATCAAAGTCTTTTCCGACTTCCATCGTTTGTGATTGCTCGCAAACAAGACAAATACTGGAAGATCACCGAGAAAGTTTTCTCCGAAGAGCTGAGGCGCTAGGCGTTATTTGTTCTCTTCCACTCAAGGTATAATTGAGAAATGCGTCGCCGCCCGTTACTTCTCTTTATAGCCAGTTGTCTTTTTCTCATTTTTCCTTTCGAGTTAGGTTATGAAGCCTATCGAGGAGCGAAGATCCATGCTTCGGATTGGATCATGTCCGGCGTGCTGCCGATTTTACTTTTAGTCGGTCTGATTCGAGTTTCTAAAGTCGGCTGGTACACGTTAATCGCGCTTGTTTCGCTCTGGGGAATGCGCGACCTTTACACGTACTACTCAGCTGAGCGTTCCGCGATTCCTTTCTTAAGTCATATTTTAATATATGCATTCAGTATGACGTATTTTATTAATCCCAGAATTCGGCATTTGTATTTTGATCCGAAATTGCGATGGTGGCGCTCTAAACCTCGCTACGAAACCCATCACTCGGTGATTTTAAATGCCCACGAAAAATCTTTTTATCCCATTATCCGAAATATTTCTGAGGGCGGATGCTTTCTTGAAATGGGCGAAAAATTAAATTTGGCGGATACCGTCGAAGTCGTCTTTCCACTTCCGGTACCGCTGGGCAAATCGATTTTTACGGCGGCAGGGGTCGTTCGTTGGATATCCAATCAGGCCGAGCGTCCGGGTTTTGGAATTGAATTTAAAGACGTGACTACGGGCGATCAAAACGCGCTCAATCAGTTTGTTCTGAAGATCGGAAGAGCACACGTCTGAACTCCAGTCACATCACGTTATC
>CALCZU010000148.1 GCA_937903155.1 uncultured Bdellovibrionales bacterium | reverse complement strand
TGTGACTGGAGTTCAGACGTGTGCTCTTCCGATCTGTTGGAGAGCGGGCCCTAAGAAGTCATCGCCCCTCGAAAGAGAGAAAGTAAATTCCCAACGCTGGAGAAGCAATAAAGAGTTCACGAAAGAGAAAACGAAAAAACGAATCGTTATTTTAGGGGACTCTTTTCTGTACGGCCAGGGATTGAATGATGAAATGATTCTTGCGAATCGCTTGCAGGATTTATTGGGAGATTCTTTCGAAGTCTATAACTTCGCGGTCGAGGGATACAGTTGGGATCAGATTTACGCCGTCGCCACAACGGAGGTTCCTCAATATTCGCCCGACTGGCTGATTATTGGAATCATTAAAAATGACTTAGATCTCGAAAGGAACTGTCTTTCTTACGCTTGGGGCTCAGTGCAAAAGCCTTACTTTAAAATTAAGGACGGAAATATCTATTCTCCCAATACACCAATTTCGTCGCCAAAAGAAATTTTGAGAGAAAACTTAGGAATGAAGACCCAATTTATCAACCAAGCCGTTTCTCTTTTCTCCGACTTAAGTCTTGCTCGTGCCGCAGGCGTTATCATTTCAAAGCAAATTCAGAAGCAGTGCTGGCAAACATCTCTAACACTTCTAGAAGATATTTTGAAACGCTATCCCCTGAAAGAAAAGCTAGTCTTTGCGGAAATGGATCCCTTGCCGCAAGAATTTTCGGTCTCAGCTAAAAAACTTCCTCTGACGTATATCCAACTGTATCAAGAAGAGAAAAAATTGGCCGAAACATCCAAGATTCTTTTAGATACCACAGATGGATTTCATCCTGGAAAAAATGCAAATGAACTCGGAGCTCGTTTTTTAATGCCTTGATTCGAGAAAAAGAAAGCGTTCACTGATTCTCGACGCGCACATCGATGATATCTGCGCCTAGCATTTCTTTTGCTTGGAGAACCATCGGATGCTCGAGAGCGGTTTTTTTGAGCGTTGCGATCGTTTCATCTTTGACTTGCACTAAGCTTTTTTCGGTATCTATCAGTATATTCGAAATTACCGTTCGAGTTTCAGGTCCAAAAAACGTCTTAATAAATTCGGTGACTTCAAGCTGGTTTTTAGGATCCTTCGCCTGCTTCTCGTAAAAGCTACCTTCGTTAAAAGCCACGACGACTTGTTTCACGCCGTTCGCATTCTCGAGTTTGAAATTCGCGTGAGATAAAAGAGCTCCGAGAAGCGGTCGCTTTTTCATCACAAATTCTACAAATGACCGCCAATGATCTTTATGGGGATCGACCGGAGCCATTTCAACGGGCATTCCGCCGAACTCCTCATCGGGTGGCATCTCGGGCTCGGGTGCTTGAATCTCTTGTTTTGCGACCCCCACAGGTTTTGCAGGGCTTGCAGGAGGTGACACTTTTGCCGCTTGTAAAGGAGCCGAGGCCACGGGTTTTGCTTCAACCGCTACCGGATTTGTAAGCTGCGACAATTTTGTCATCCGCACCGAAGCCATCTCTAATGCGAAACGGGGTTGCGAGGCCCACGAAAGCTGTTCGGTCACTTTAGAAAGAATCTGCGCCATTCGTTCGATCTCAATCACACTCGCCGATTTCGCGATCTCTGTGAGTTCCGTAAACCTTGTCATCGAGATATCAAGTGATTCAGGCGATAAATCACTTTTAGATTCTGGAGAAAGCGCGACGAGATACAAAAGCCGCAATTCTTCGAGGCAACGTTCTGAAAAATGTTTTAAATCGACTCCGGCCAAAAAATTATCGCCGATGACTTTTAAAACAGTCGGAATTTCTTTATTAAAAACCGCTCTCCAGTATTCGGTGATACTGCTCGATTCACTGACTCCTAATGCCTCGACGACTTGCTTTTCGGTCAGAGCTTCTTTTTCAGAGCCATGACTGTAAAAAGAAAGAACTTGATCCAAAAGAGATAAAGCATCGCGCAAGCTTCCATCCGCATGCGCGGCAAGTAAGGTTAGCCCTGCCGGTTCGATATTAATTTTTTCGGTCTCTAAAATCTGCGCCAGGCGATCGACTACTTGGATTTGTCGCAATCTCCGAAATTCAAACCGTTGGCAGCGAGAAAGAATCGTCAGAGGAATCTTTTGCACTTCTGTCGTCGCAAATAAAAAGATGACATGCTCGGGCGGCTCCTCAAGTGTCTTTAAAAGTGCATTGAAAGCACTGATCGAAAGCATGTGGACTTCGTCGATAATATAAATCTTATTGCGACCCGTCGCGGCTCCAAAAGCCACACTGTCTCGGATTCCACGAACCGCTTCGACGCCATTATTCGAAGCTCCGTCAATTTCCATCACATCGATTGAACGACTTTCAGAAATCGCAACGCATTCATCGCATTCATTACAGGGAATCGCGTCTTTTACGTTGGGACAGCGGAGTGCTTTGGCAAAGATTCGGGCGACTGAAGTTTTTCCGACGCCACGTGCGCCGCTAAAAAGATACGCGTGAGAAACCCGATTGAATTGGATTGCGTTCCGCAACGTCTGAACCACGTGGCCCTGACCGACCAAATCTTCAAACTTATTGGGACGCCATTTTCTAGCAATTGCAAGATAGGCCATAAGTTATCTTCCCCCGCGCGGGATTTCAGTGATTGCGAGGACTTCAATTTTTTAAATTTATTTGAGTTCCTCGCAATGACTAAAGGCTCGGGTGACCTGCGGCACACAAATCTAATGCTACCGCTGCTTCCTTCCGGACCTGACGGGGTTTGCAAGGACCCATTGCGCAGGGCCGAGCCACCTATATACTTAGTGGATTACCCCCGGTCCTGCAAGATGATAAACCCTCATGCATCACAATGACTATTAGCGTCATTGAGCTTTCTGTCCCGTTTAAAACGACCCATGTATAATCAGAGGGTATGAAAAAAACTCTGCTTGCTCTGTGTTTGCTCAGTTCGCTGTCCTTTGGATCACGCGGTCCTTTCTACCCTCTCAACTTTTTAGTGGGCGCCATCCGCTACACTTCGGATAATGCTCCGAGTTCCATTTTCTTCCAACTCGGTTGGACGCCTCTTTTAGAAATTGGGGATGATTGGGCGATTCGAGCCGAATTGGGATTAAGTTCCAGTCGAGATGAGTTTTCTAAAAGATTTCTGACGACCAATTACGAACTTTTCACGCTCATCCCGTTGGGATCGATCTTCTATGCCGAAGCCGGTGGTGGAATGGAAACTTGGCATGGCGGAAACGGCGGCACGAATCCCATTGCCTCGTTAGGCCTCACTGCGCGAATCGGCGAATTTGTGGATCGGCTTTACATCACCGTTTCGTATTATTTTATGGAAGGCAACGGCACGAAGATCTACCGAGCTGGCTACTGCTTTAACTTTTAAGTCTCAAAATGTTCCCGTGATTTCATCGCCGATTTCCAGCGCCTGAGCCACATCCAAACCTTTGGTGATTTCTGCAAAAACCGTATACCGACCATCGAGGTGGAGGTTCGGAGAAAGATTGATAAAAAACTGGCAACCTCCCGTGTCTTTTCCCGCCGTTGCGATCCCGACCGTTCCCGGCAAATGGCGGCGAGGAGAAACTTCATCGCGGATTAAAAATCCAGGACCTCCATAACCGTCCCCTCTCGGATCGCCTCCTTGCACTACGAAATTCGGAACCACTCGATGAAAAGTCTTATTCTTGTAGAATTTTTCTTTCATGAATCGGACGAATTCAAACACGGTCACCGGTGCATCGGGGAGCATTTTAAATTGAATGTCGCCTCGAGAAGTTTTTAAACTCACCGTCGCTTTCTGTGCCGTCTGGATTGCTGCGGACTTTGGAACCTCTGCAAGCACGCGACTATTCAATGGAATTTTTGCGCTTTCATCTCGCCCTGTCAGAGTTTTGATCGTTTGAACCGCAGCCACTACGACAGACTTCTGACCATCACTGAGTGCGGGTTCGACAAAAGGCGCGAGACTTTTATTTCCGATCGCATTGAGGGCTCCTAGAATCGCGACTTTGACTTCCACCATATCATCGCCTGGAAAATGTTTATACGCGTTTCCAAGAAGTTCCCCGAACTCTTTCCATTTGAATTGCTCAGCCAGTTGCGCAACTTGAGTGGTTAAGCCGGGGTCATTTCTTAAAACGATGACTTTGAGATTTTCTTTAAAAGCGCTACTCAATTTGTCGGTCGCAAGCAACGAGAGAGCATCGAGAAATTCACTCAAGGGTTTAGCCGTATTGTTCCCAATAAAAGGAATCGTCGCATCCAAATCACTTGAAGAACCTTGAGTCATCACGGAAAGGGCAGCTCCATACATCGGAGAGCCCGGATACTTTAAAATCTCCATCGCGAGTGTCCGAGCGTGCGTAAAATTTACTTTCGACAAAAGAATCAGCGCCTGACGTCTCACCCAAAAAGATTTGGACTTTTTTAGAACTTCATTAATGGCGTCTTGGAGCGGCAACGGTGGATGAAAACTTCCTGCGGTTTCCATGGCAGAGACAACAATTGAAGCACGAGCATCGCTCATCAAGGCCTGAAGTGTTTTTGTGAGATCCTCGTTTAAGGGACTCGATTTTAAAGCTCGAATGGCTTCGATTCTGATCGCGGGATTCGATTCGATCAGAGTCGCTTTCGTTAGCCATTGAAACGCTTCGGGCGTTTTGGATTTACCCAAAAGTTTTGCGATAAATGCTTTTGCATAAGGAGAGTTTACATGGATGATATTCTTTAAAATCAACTCTGTGGGAATCAGTGCGGGATCGCCTTTATACCTGGAGAGTGCAAACGCGCAGCTATAGGAAGCGGGTTCAGCAGTCTGCGTGAGTTGAAAAAGCCGAGGAAGAAGGGTTTCGGGAATTTTCCATTTGTCTGTTGAACTTGTGAGGAGAAGCCCAATGCCTTCGCAAGTCGCATCTTGAACTTTAGGATCGGTTGCGGTTTCGAGATTCTTCGTGAGTAATGGAAGGTTTTTCTCTTTCCCTGCTCTTCCAATATTCAATAAAACACTTGCAATGACTTCTGAATTTTTTTGAAACCCGAGTTGTTGTTCTAAAATCTTAACCGCAATTTCGTTGCCGATCATTCCGAGCGCAAAGGCGGCGTATTTTTGAATCTCTGGATTTTTTCGGTTTAGAAGGCGTTGCAGTTCGTCGATGGCGTAGGGATCGCCAATGCGTGCAATCGCAAGAAGCGATGCTTTTACGATTTTAGGATTCGGGTGGTAGAGCGCAGAAAGAAGATAGGGATCGTGTGGGATTCGAAGGTTCTCAATTTGAGTGATTCTCTCAATCGTAACTGTTTCACCTCCGACACTCGCCGGATTACGGTTTTTCGGTTGAACTAAGTATTTCTTCTTAGGGGATGCGTTGAGAGAAAGCGAAAGTAAGAGGATGAAGATGCAGAGTTTCATTTAATAAATATACGAGGATTTTTGTTTGCTGTCATTGTGGGGAGTGTTGATTTGAAAAACCGAGCTCGTGGGTTGGAGGCTGGGGGTCATTCGCTTTGCACGTGCAAGGTGTGTCGGTTCTGTATTTTACTTTTTAATGAAACATAACGTCAGTGGGTTGCTTCCTTGTTTGAGATTACTACTCCCCGTCATTGCGAGGAGGCGAAGCCGA
>CALCZU010000147.1 GCA_937903155.1 uncultured Bdellovibrionales bacterium | reverse complement strand
TTCTCGAGTGCATCGAGATTGCTTCGTCGCTTCGCTCCTCGCAACGACGGGTAGGGCATAACCGTACGAATTTAACGCCGGTGCGGTTGATTACGGGGCGGGTTAAAGTAAAATAGATCCACTCATGCAAAGAATTTTATTCACTGCGATACTGGTTGGTTTTGTCGGCTTTTCTGCGGTTGCGAAACCCAAAAGGGGGCCTGCAAATTCGGGTGGGTTGGGGTCGAAAATTGATTCGATTCTTCCCAATAGTAAGGATTTAAAAGTCGGGATCATTGTGACTTCGGTGGATAAGGGTGACGTGATCTTTGAGAAGAACGCGGATGATCTTTTAATTCCTGCTTCGACGAACAAAGTTTTCACGGCTTATGCGGCCTTAAAGAAATTAAAACCCAATGCGACTTTTAAAACCTACATCTTGATTAACGCTCCGGTGAGCAATCTCGTATTAGGCGGAGACCTTTACTTAAAAGGCGGAGGGGATCCGAGCCTTGTTTCAGAGCGGCTTTGGATGCTCGTCAATGAGCTCGTGCGTTCGGGGATTAAGACAGTGAAAGGAAATATCGTTGTCGACGCGAGTTACTACGATAAAGTCCACACCCCTGAATCTCGCCCGAAGTATTTGAGAGACCAAGCCTACAACGCGCCTGTGGGAGCCGTGTCGTTTAACTTTAATACCACCACGGTCTATGTTCGTCCGAATGAAAGGGCAGGACAAGCGCCGGTGGTTTATACCGATCCCGAAAATGCTTACATTGAAGTCGTCAATCAAGCGACGACCGGAAAATCTGGAAGCGCGAGCACGCTGAACGTCAATCGCACGGAGTTTGTGAAAGGCGATATCGGTGACACGGTATTACTGAGAGGTTCAATTCCAGTCGACGGCAAAGAGCAGCACTTCTATCGAAATATCGTCAATCCTTCGCTCTATGCGGGCCATATGATGAAAACGTTTTTGGAGCAGCGTGGAATTAAAATCACCGGCACAGTAAAAGAAGGAAGTGTTCCGGCCGAAGCAAAACAGATTTTAGAATTTGAATCGCAGCCGCTCTGGCAAATCATCTGGGGAATGAATAAGTTCAGTAATAATTTCGTTGCAGACCAACTCTTAAAAAAATTAGGGGCCGAATTCTGGGGCGTTCCGGGCACGCTCGAAAAAGGAGTCACCGTCGTTCAAGATGTTTTGGCAGATATTGGAATCCCCAAATCGGCTTACGAAATTCATGATGGCAGTGGCCTCACTCGACAGACCCATGTGACGGCTCGGCAAATCACAAAAGTTTTGGCGGCGGCTCATAAAGATTTCTCCCTTTTTCCAGAATTTATTTCATCCCTGGTGATTGCGGGCGAAGATGGCACTCTAAAAAAACGTTTTCCTTCCTCGCAAGCTGAGCCCGTTCAAATGCGGGCGAAAACGGGAACTCTAGATGGTGTCAGCGCCTTGGCGGGTTACACCATGTCAGAGGACAACGAACTTTTAAGTTTTGCGATTATTTTAAACGACAGCAAACAGAAATTTGGAAAAATGTCGCCGTGGATTGATAAAATTGCGCTCCATTTTCACAAATATTCTCGAACCAAATGAAAGAACACCGATGATAGAAACGGGCCTCGAAGTTTTTCTGAAAAAAGATCATAAACGATTTCAAAAAATGCGATTGGGAGTCGTTTGCAACCAAGCATCCGTGACAGCAGATTTGCGCCACATCTCGGAACTTCTTTTGCAGAAAAAGTACAAGCTTCAGGTAAATGCGTTCTTCGGTCCTCAACACGGAATCCGGGGTGAGAAGCAAGACAATATGGTGGAGTCCGACGACTTTAAGGATCCTATCACGGGCATTCCCGTTTACAGCCTTTACGGATATACCCGCGTTCCCGTCGATAAAATGATGACGGATATTGATGCTTTTATAGTCGATCTGCAAGACATCGGAACACGGATTTACACTTTCATGTACACGCTGGCGAATTGCATGAAGGCCGCGAAGCAAAAAGGTCTGAAAGTGATTGTGCTCGATAGACCGAATCCTATTAATGCCGTGACGGTTGAAGGAAATCTTTTGAATGAAGAGTATGCTTCGTTCGTAGGTCAGTATCCAATGGCCGTTCGGCATGGTCTAACGATGGGAGAGCTTGCGCACTTTTTTAATGAGACTTGTGGAATCGGGTGCGATCTTGAAGTGATTCAGATGAAAGGTTACAAGCGTAACTCCTGGGGCGATCAGTGGGATAGAGAGTGGACACCACCTTCACCTAATATTCCTTGTCTGACAGCGGCGATCGTGTTTCCAGGCATGGTCCATTTTGAAGGTACAAATGTATCTGAAGGCCGCGGAACGACTCGTCCATTCGATTTCGTGGGCGCTCCTTTCATCAATGCGGATAAGTTGGCAGCGCATATGAACGGATTAAAATTAAAAGGCACATATTTCCGTCCGATCTTTTTTCAACCCACGTATCAGAAATGCAAAGATCAAGTTTGTGGCGGCGTGCATACGCATGTGACTGACAGAAATGCGTTTAACGCGTTTGAAGCGGGTGTGCATTTACTTTCTTCGATCCACGAGTTTTATCCTAAAGATTTAAAATGGAAGCAACCTCCATATGAGTACGTCAATGACAAGTTGCCGTTAGACGTGATTGCGGGAACAGATAGACTCCGATTGGCGATTGAAAAGGGAACTGTACAAGATTTCCTGAAAGAGTCCAAAGCGGAAGCAAAAGCTTTTCAAAAAAGCACAAAGCAATTTTACTTATACAAGTAAGTATTGTTCTTTTAGATAGACTAAAAGCTTTTTTAAAACGCCACTTTGAATTCGATTATTCGAAAAAATCGCTGAAACAAAGTATGTCGCTTCCCAATTTTCCAGGGTTTTCAGAGCCGAAACATGCGACTTGTTTTGCTGGACAACGAAGTCCGGAACAAGACTCCAAGCATCTGACTTTTTAATTTTTTCGATCGCAACGTGATAAGCGTCGTACAGAAAAATGGGATTTGTTTTAATCTCAAATCGCTCAAAGATGGGATGCCTTTCGCAAACTTCGATTCCTTGAAAGGATTTCGGAAGGGCGCACGGAAAATTAGAAAGTGCAGAATACCGATCGGCCTCTTTGATTTTCAAAATCGGATGATTTTTTCGAAAGGCAAAAACCAAGTTTCCCTCAAAAAGTTTTTTATGAGAGAGATCAGGATGCACCAAAGGATTAAAGCAAATGCCTAAATCCATTTCTCCCGTTAAGACATGAGTGACGATTTGCGAGGATCGCAAGGTAAAAACTTCGCCTAAAAGTTGGCTGTTTTCGGATTGCAACTTGAGCCACGCGGGAAGAAGTGCCGGGACACAAAGATCATGGCTTGCGGCCATTCGAAAATTTCCACGAAGCTCAACGCCTTCGGCAGCCATTTCATCTTTCATGAGATTGACATCAGCGAGAATTTTAACGGCGCGTTCTTTTAAAAGTCTTCCGTGAGTCGTGAGTTGAATATTTTTTCCATTTTTTAAAAAGAGTTCCCGCCCTAATTCTTCTTCAAGCTGAGAAATGCTATGTGAGATCGCACTCGGACTAATCGCACACGTCTTTGCGGCTTTTGCGATGTGTTCGGCTTTTGCGGCTTCGATAAAATAATGGAGTTGTTCTAACTTCATAGGTCCAAAATTAATCATTTCTCATCTGTAATGTCACGGGGTAGGATATTTAGATGTTGAGCGAAATGAATCTCACCTTAAGTGGTGGAAATCTTGCAATAAAAATGAGCGGCAATTCAGGCAAACGCATTTTAGCGTTGCATGGGTGGCTCGACAACGCCGCGAGTTTTGATGACTTAGGACCGAGGATTACAAACACTCAATTTGTCGCAGCCGATTGGCCGGGGCACGGACTGTCTTCTCATAAAGGGCCCGGATTTCCCTATCATATGATTGATTACGTGGGCGTCATACTCTCAATTTTAGAAGAGCTGCGTTGGAAATCGTGCGTTCTTTTAGGGCATTCTTTAGGAGGAAGTGCCGCGTGTTTATTTGCGGGAGCTTTTCCAGAACGCGTAGAAAAATTAATTTTATTAGAATCGGCTGGACCTTTTAGTTCCGAAGCCGAGGGTCTTCCGGATCGCGTGCGCAAGGCGTATACGGAGCTCGTGATTCCAGCAAAGAAAAAAAATCCTGTTTATCCAACAATCGAAGAAGCACTGGCGGTGAGAATGAAAGGCTTTGCGGCCAATCCTGTTCTCTTAAGAAAAATTGTCGAGCGAGGACTCATGCCTGTGAAGGGTGGTTTTTCTTGGAGAAGTGATCCCAGATTAAAACACGAATCTCCTCAGAGACTCACCGAAGAACAAGTCTTGTCGCATTTAAGGCGCATTACGTGTCCTACTTTACTCATCACGGGAAAAGACGGAATCAAAGTTCCGGGTTCCTTCTACGAAATCCGGAAACAATCGATTCAAAAGTTTAAAGAAGCAGAAGTTTTAGGACAGCATTATCCACATATGGATTCCCCGGAAGAAGCGGCACGTCTCATCAACGAATTCATCGCATCTGCATAGTGCTTGATGATCACAACCTAGGATGCTAACTTTTGCGCTCGCTAGGGGCCGGTAGCTCAGCTGGGAGAGCGCCACGTTCGCAACGTGGAGGCCGTGGGTTCGATCCCCATCCGGTCCATTATTTAATATTAATATTAAACTTAATATTAATATTAAAGCGGCGTAGCCGCTCCAATAGTTTTTCGTTAGCAACTGTCATTATAAATTTCCTCCTGCAAAGACAAACTCCAGGTCCTCAACTATTCGTGAGCAAAGCTTGAAGAACAAGCACATCAATCTACTGGAGGTAGTATGCTCAATAAAATAGCCGTTCTCGTCGTCTCTCTACTCACAACCGCAAGTTTCGCGGTGGATTTAGGAATCCCCTACGCGCTCGACTGTGCAGGGAAAAGCGACGCGGGAGTTAAAATCGAATTAAAAACTGCTGGAAACGGAGATGACCTGGACCTCGTCAGAACCTATAAACCGAGTCCTACGATCAAGACCAAAGCTCCGACGCAATTCAAAATTGAAAAAATCGGTACTGTAAAGGGCGGTATTTTCGAAGTGAAAAGTGTAGGACGAGTAATGTTTGCCGGAGGCGGCTCTCTCACAGGAGATCTTTCTTTCTCTACAGAAAGCAAAAAAGGTGTCTGGACTGAAACGATTTCGACTTTCGATGAATCAAAAGGAATCCCCGTGAAACATTCGACGAAATACGCCGTCACTTGTTCTCTGGCACAATAAGTTCGTACGATTCGTATTAGACCAAAGGCTTCTTTCCGAAAGGGAAGAAGCTTTTTTTTATGAGTTGCCGCGAAGTTCTTTGACGAAAACGTTTTGAATTTTTCGCAAGTCGTAGCCGATTTCATTGTAAAATTCTTTTGAGTTTTCACGTAAGGCTTGAGAGCGCACTCGAATGCGTGCGTGTCTGCGAGATCTTGCCCACTCTTCAGCAAAATGAACGAGTTGTTTGCCGATCCCTTTTCTGCGATGGGCTTCAGTGACAACGATTCCCACAATCTCTGCTCGAACATTATCTGTCAGCGCTAATGTCGTTGCGACGTGGATCCAGCCAATTACCCCATCTTTTCCTTCCGCAACAGCCAGTGCATTTCCTTGGCTAGCGGTGATCCACTGAAAACGCTCTGCAATTTCAGTGGGAGAAACGGTGTATCCCAGTTCGGCGCAAAGGCCACAGACCTGGGTTAGATCACGATGCGTCATTTGTCGGATTATCATGTGAGAAAATATCCGCCTGTTTTACAGAAATGACAAGCACATGCGCGTCTAATAAGCTGATCAAAAAATGAACGACGTTCACGAAATTTGGATGAGAGAGGCTTTGCAAGAAGCCCAAAAGGCCGAGCAAAAGGATGAAGTGCCTATCGGTGCGGTTTTGGTTTGCGATCAAAAGATCATCGCACGAGGCATGAATTTGAGAGAAGGCTCGGGTCGAACGATAGCCCACGCCGAAATCGAAGCGCTTTTAAAATACAACCAACAAACTCAAAGTTGGAGACTTCCTGAAAACACTTCACTGTATGTCACACTCGAACCCTGCCTCATGTGTACGGGCGCATTTTTATCCGCGAGAATCGGCGCGATTTATTTCGGTTGTGCGGATACAAAAAACGCAGGTCTTTTAAGAACACAAACTTGGATTAACGAAAATGTTTTCGATCATATTCCCCGCGAAATAAAAGGCGGAATCTTAGCCGAAGATTGCCGCTCGCTACTTTCAAACTATTTTAAGAAAAAGCGCTAAACTTGATTTTTTCTTCTGCGTCCCCGAGGTAGGGGATTTCCTCCGCGAGTGTAAGCAGGCGGTAAATAAATATTGAGCGTTTTTAAAAGAGTTTTTCCCGTATTTCGAATCTCATGCAGGTCCCCTTTTTCGATTAAAAAAATGCTTCCTGGCTCGAGAGGATAGGAAATCTTCTTGATAATCGCTTTCCCTGTTCCCGAATGGACGAAGAGCCACTGGTCGCTGCCTCGATGGCGGTTTTTAGGATCTCCTTCGCGGTCTCCTGGCTCTAAAACCATTTCCGCGGCCTGAGCTTTCGCATTCCCAATAGCCACTCGAAAACCTTTTCCAAATTTTAATTTTTTATGTTTCATCTAGCTTCCCGATTTTACCAAATCAGGATGCGATGCAAGAGAAATGCCTTACGTGGATTTATTGAAGAGAAAATGAGACAAGCATGCTGACCGCAGCTACAAGAATCATCCAATAAAAACTTGCCGTCTCCTGCCAGGTCTCTTCTGAGTAGCTATTTGAAAACATGAGGTCGGTGCGAGGGAGGTGTTTTAGCATATATTTGCCTTGGGTCCTTTCTTTGAATCTAAGAGGGGAGAAGAATGAAATTTAATGGTCAACTTTTGGATTTGCAGTTTCCGAGCCAAAAAAAAGCATATTTCGAAAGCTCGACCAGGCTCAGATTCTTAATCCCCTGATGCATTTTAGAACAACGTTGTTCAGATATGTTACGGAATCGGTGGGGCTTGACTCTGCGCAGAAAGGGATTACCGTGACCGGCTCAGATGTCAGACAAAACCCAGATTTCAGAAGAAGAGATTGATACCTGCATCCGCGTGCTGAATCAACTAATTGAAAACAAAGATCTTCAAGCGAGTTTTCATTACGACAAGTTTTTAGCGCTCTCAAAAGCGGCGGGTCGGTTTTCTCGACCCAATAAAGATGAGATTTTAAAAACGCATAAAGCCTTCTATGCGGCTCGTCGAAAAGAAGTGCAATTAAAAGATCGAGCGGTTCGGGCCACTACTGGAATCAGAGAGGCTCGGACGACTCCGGTCTTCCAAGCGCCGGCTCAAATTACCTCAGGAGCTCAAGCGCCCGAAACCCATCAAGAGCGTATTTTGCAATCCGCGCGCAATTGTTATGTGTGCAAAGCCGAGTTTACAAAACTGCATTTCTTTTACGATTTGATGTGCCCCGAGTGTGCGGACTTTAATTATCAGAAAAGATTTCAATCGGTTTCACTTAAAGGCCAAGTCGCTCTGATAACGGGTGCTCGTTTAAAAATCGGTTACCAAGCAACGCTTATGATGCTGAAAGCCGGCGCAAGAGTGATTGCAACGACGCGCTTTCCGGTTGATGCCGCGATTCGGTTTTCGAAAGAAGCAGATTTTGCGGAGTGGGGAGACCGTCTTCAGATTCACGGATTGGATCTGAGGCACACTCCCAGTGTTGAGATTTTCTCGCGCTATATTTGCAGTACAGTCGATAGATTGGATATTCTAATTAACAATGCGGCTCAGACGGTTCGACGCCCTCCGGGCTTTTATGCTCATCTTCTCGAAAACGAAAAAGCGGAATATTCGAGTCTGTCTCCCTCAGTTCAAAACCTTTTAAGTTCGAGCGAGTCTTGTAAAAAACAACTCACTCAATTGTGCGACACTTCAACGGGCAAAACAGATTCGGCCGCACTCGTCGCATGGAATTCGCAAGGACCGGGAATTGGGCTGAGAGCCTCGGCTTTACTCTCTCAAATTCCGTACGCCTATGACCATTCGATTGCTTCCGAAGAAGTTTTTCCGAAAGGCAAACTCGATTGCGATCTTCAACAGGTCGATTTGAGAAAAACAAATAGTTGGCGATTAAAACTCGCCGAAGTGGCTGCTCCCGAGATGCTCGAAGTGCAACTCGTCAATGCAGTCGCACCTTTTGTTCTTTGCAGTCAGCTCGTTCCGCTCATGAGCCGCGACAATACCGGCAAAAAGCATATTGTGAACGTGAGTGCGATGGAAGGAAAATTCTACCGATATAAAAAAGCGGATCGCCATCCCCATACAAATATGGCGAAGGCCGCGTTGAATATGCTGACCCATACTTCAGCGAGTGATTTAGAAAAAAAAGGGATTTACATGAACGCGGTCGACACGGGCTGGGTGACGGATGAAGATCCGATTGAACTTTCGACTCACAAACAAAACGTGCATGATTTTCAACCGCCTCTAGATATCGTAGATGGGGCCGCAAGAGTGTGTGATCCTTTTTTCGACGGAATCCTCACGGGCAAACACTGGTGTGGAAAATTTTTAAAAGACTATCGTCCGATTGATTGGTAAATTATTCTTCGACGAGGAGAATAAAAATGATGAAGCTGACTGCTTTTCGGTGGGTCCCTCCCTTTGCCCAAGGTGTGGTGAGAGATTTAAGAGTGCGTTGGGCCTTAGAAGAAGCTGGGATTCCGTACGAAACTCATCTCATCGGGCGAGAGGAGCAGATGTCCGACGCCTATCGAAAGCAACAACCCTTCGGTCAGGTTCCTGTTTTACAGGATGGAGATCTCACTCTTTTTGAATCGGGTTCAATCGTGCTTTATCTTGCAGAAAAGTCTACGGTCCTTTTTCCGGACGATGCGAAAGCACGTGCTCGCGCGCGAACTTGGGTGTTTGCCGCAATCAATTCAATGGAACCTCCGATGCAAAATCTTGCAACCATCGATTTATTTTATCCCAATGAAGAGTGGTCGAAATTGAGAAGACCGCAGGCGATTAAAGATCTGAAGAGAAAACTTTCGAACCTTTCCGATTGGATGGGCGATAAACAATATCTTGAAGGCCAATTTACAGTGGGGGATTTGATGATGACGAGTGTGCTCCGAATTGCGAGGCACGTGGATCTCGTCGCTCAATTTCCGAATTTGGAGGCTTACCAAAAACGTTGTGAAGCGCGTCCAACGTTTAAAAAAGCTTTAGCGGATCAAATGAAACCGTTTTTTGAAAACGCACCTCCCAAGTAGTGTTGACACATTTGGAATCACTTTTTTTTTATTCCATTGACACTCCTACCGCGAATTCGCTATCGCGAGAGTATCGTTCCTTATGAAGCGTGAGAGTAGTTCGTTACGATTCATCGGGGGACACATTAGGGGATGAAAATGAAAACAAATCTAAAATTGGGTCTTATTTTATCAACACTGACAGTATTAAGTTTTGGGGATGCCGTTCGACCCACCAGAACGAATGACTTAAATTGCACCGCCAGTTTAAACGGTGAAAAAGTCGGCACTCTCTCCATTCGTGCAACGGCTGAAGCGACTCAATTGGTATTGACCAAGGGGCTCGAGAAGAAAGAAATTTTAAACAACGCACCCCTTACGGTGATGAATGAAGGGGGCGATTACATTCAACAAGTTTCAAATTCTTTGGGCTACAATCTTCTTTTAACGGGAGAAGGACTTTCCGCATTCCTAGGTGGGAAAAGCCCTCAAAGAGTAAAGTTGACGGGAAATATCAACCTTTTTAAAGCAAACAAGACTTACGAATTAGCTTGCAGCGGAACGCTCCAGTAAATTCAAAAACGGCTTATTCATCAGAAGCGGCGCGAGTAAAAGCTCGACGCCGCTTCTATTTTTATTTGCAATTTCTAACGAGAAAACCAAGATTATTCGCTTCTTCTTGGCGAAGGTCTAATTTCACATTCAAGATTTGTTTCGTCTGAGTTTCGAGCACCGACTCTGTGGTTGTTCGTGAGATTTCAATCACACTGTTATCGTCTAAACGAGCCGTTTTCTGAGTTCCATCCAGCATGACCAGTTCTGCATCGGTTTTCGAGATTCCGGTATGGCAGTAAATCAGTTGAATTTGTGGAATTGCGGTCTGTCTTGTGAGACAAGATTTCGCTGGAAATTTTACTTTAAAGCGTTTCGCAAGTTCGTTTTTGACCTTAATTCCAATATTCGGAACGATTTCAGGGACTGGAGAAAAGCGCTCCAGTTCGAATTCAATAGAATCATCGCCAACTCGTGTAATCTGCAGATGCTGTTCGATGTAGCCTCCGCCATTAAAAGTACAATTGAGTTTTGAATCACGATTTTCCTGAGATGAAAAAACCAGTGAACTCAGAATGAATGTCGATGAGAAAGCAAGTGTTGAGAGTTTCATTTTTTCCCCTTTTCCATTTTAGAAGATACGGCCGATTTTTCGATCTGGGAAATAGCTTTCCTTTATGAGTACAATTTGCGATCTCAATGCCCTCACTTAGAACATTTGTTATCAGCTCGATCCTTTTTTTGTGACAGTGTTAAAAGGCGCGTGTTACGAGGTGTTTTTAACAAAATTCAAGAGGGGTCTATATGAAATTTCTATTGTTACTATCTTTAACAAGCTTAAGTGTGTTTGCCGCATCGAGTTCGTTTACCTGTACCGGGGATGCGAATGGGAATGAAGATGAGTTGGTCGTCAGTGTAAAAGCTCAGTCTCAAACTCAATTGAAAGATGTGCAATTGACGTGGCAAGGCAAAACAAAAATCCGTTTGCCTTTGGTAGACAATGACGAAAATTACACTCCCAAGAGCCCTCTCTACAAAAACCTTAAAAAGTTTGTAGTCGACGCACCGAACGGAGGCGCATGCAAATGGACACTCTTAATTCCCGCGGTCGAAAACAGAGCTGCTAAATTCAAAGCGTATTCTCAAACAGCTTGCGACAGCTACTACGAAACGATTCACTTAGAATGCGTCAGTAGATAATTTTTTTTATTTAGGAAAAGCCTGCGTTCAGACGTGGGCTTTTTATTTTTTATGCAATTGAAAAAAGAGCATTCCTACAACCATAAATAGAGCGAAAACCGCTGATTCCTTTTGAATCGAAGCAAGTGATGTGATGGCTGGACCGGGACAAAAGCCTGCAAGCCCCCATCCAATCCCAAAGAGTATAGAACCCGCGACTAAACGTCGGTCAATTTTTTTGGCGGAGGGAAGATCAAATTCTTCGCAGAGAACCGGCTTCGCTCTTCTCAGCGTCAAACGAGAGCCAACAGAATAAACAAGAATCGCACCACACATCACAAAAATTAAACTCGGGTTCCAATTGCCTGTAAAATCTAAAAACGCAGTAACAACCCCAGGTTGTGTCATTCCCGATATGCCCAGTCCTACAGCGAATACAATTCCACACACAAATGAAACGGCGGAAGTTTTCAAATCTGTCCTCCGAGAAAGTGATTGATAATAAACACGGTAAGTGCTCCGAAAAACATAAAGATCGTCGTCGCTGCAATCGATCTTACGGAGAAGCGACCCATTCCACAGACTCCATGACCGCTGGTACAACCACCGCCCAGGCGTGTCCCGTAACCGACAAGAAGTCCTGCAATGGCGAGTGAGACGTAGGAGCGATTCAGAGTAAATTGAAAAGCCAATGGATTAAAATAATAGATGAAAAAACCTCCGACGATTAAACCCAACAAAAAAGCGTGGCGCCAGAGTTTACTCTCGGAGTTTCTCTTTAGAGTTCCGCCTATAATTCCACTGATGCCGAGAATCCTTCCATTAAAATGAAGTAGAAGGAGAGAAGCGAAGCCGATGAGTGTGCCTCCTAAAAACGGTGTGAGAAAGTTCATTTTTCTATATATATCTCAATGTTTGCCCGCTGACCAATTCCTTTGGAATTCCAAATCGCTTTTTGCTATACTGTAGTTGGTTCCTCCCGGAATCTGTTATGAATACGCACATCTGAAAAAAAAGCTGACGAAAAACTATCCCGCGCAGAAGCCTGCGCCCACATCAGACAGGTGCGTTTATGCCTATTCAAGCCAATCAAATTTATTTTTCTTATTCGGATGAGGAAGATCTCTTTCAAGGACTCGAGATTCGCCTTGGAGAGAAATCTAAAATCGCTTTGACCGGTCCCAATGGGAGCGGCAAAACAACTTTACTTAAAATTCTGTCGCGAGGAATTGAGCCCACTTCTGGGAATATTTTCGGAGAGAAAGCCCCCTATTTTCTCGGACAGCATCTTTTCGATTCTCAGAGTACAGTCTCGGGAGGAGAAATTCGACTTGCCAGATTGCGAACGGCTTTTGAGTCGGAATCCAAACTACTCTTACTCGATGAACCGACAAATGACCTCGACCCCGATGCTCGGCGCTGGCTTATCGATGCAATCAAAAGATTTCAAGGCGCTTTACTGATCGTTTCTCATGATCCTGAAATTTTAGATTCTATCGATGAGATTTATGAACTTCGGAATGGCAAGATCGTCCATCATCCTCCGGGATTTCGAGCCTATTTCGAAAGACTCAATCTAGAGGAGGCGGCTTTGAAAGCGGAGATGGAGAATATCCAATCCGAATCGAAAAAAGCTGAGGTGCAAGCGCGTAAGGTCATTCAAACGCAGCAAAAACGAATAGCGCGCGGTCAGAAGAAAGGCGTCGAAAGCAATCTTCCTAAAATCATTCGCGGGATGAAAAAGCGCCAGGCCCAAAACACTTTGGCAAAGCTTTCACACGTTCACGGTGATCGGACGGAAGAATTTCGCGAGAGGGCGGAGCGAGCACGCAAACGCCTTCGCGAAATTTCAAGTTTTGAATGGGATCGCTCGCGCAATCGGCCACCGAAGGGTAAGCGTCTTCTCGAAATAAAAAATGCAAACTTACCGGGAAACACTTCTAAACTAAATTACGAAATGAAAGGCCCGCGAAAATTGCATTTAAAAGGTAGGAATGGTTCCGGCAAATCCACTTTACTCCGGGCGCTTGCCGGAGAAGAAGAAGCGCTTTGCCGGGTGGGGGGAGAGTTTTTTCTAGCTACGCCATTCAAACTTTTTGATCAAGGACTCACGCAGTTTATTTCTAAACAGCCTCTGTGGGTTTGGTTTCAGGAGCAGACTGGATACGAAGTTGCTCTAGCTCGAACGCTGCTAGGACGATTGGGTTTTGAGCAAGAGGAGCAGGAAAGGCCGGTTTCTGCGCTCAGCGGAGGTGAACGTGTACGACTTGAGATGGCGCTTGCGGTGAATGGGGCTGAGCCTCCGGAAGTTTTACTTCTCGATGAGCCTACGAATCATCTTGATCTCGAGAGTCGGCGGATTCTGCAATCCTTTATCAAAGACTTTGAAGGCGGGTTGGTGGTTGTGAGTCATGATCGGGTGTTTCTTGCAGAGATTCGATTTGATGATGAGATCGATTTGGATGGGGTTCTATAGAGAATAGTTTGAAAAATAGAAAATTGAGAAATAGAGGAAAAATTTCGCACCTTTGCGTTGGTTTTTCGTAGCTATTTTCTATTTGTCGATTTTTCTATTCTCTAAATTTCGCGTAACGAAATTTTTGGCGGAGAGAGCGAGATTCGAACTCGCGGAAGGCTTTCACCTTCACACGCTTTCCAGGCGTGCTCCTTCAACCACTCGGACATCTCTCCCTAGAAATTATGGACCTGGTTGAGGTTCTAAGGGTTTAGCATAGGGCATCCTGAAGGTCTACCCATAAAGACTGGGGTTTTCAAAGGGGGAGGGGAAAAGGTACAATCCGTCCCGGCTTGAAACATTATTTATAGGGGTTCAAATGCGTCTTTTTTTCTCAGTTTTCTTGGTTTACTTTTTGACGGTGTCTTCTCTAGCTTCCGGGGCTCAGGAAGATCTCCGCTACCGTTGTGTGACGGGCGGTTCTAAAGTCGATCTCATTCTCAAAACAACGACAGGTTTTTTACATGCCGACCTTGGCGACGACGTCACTGTGAAGGGTTTTGCTTCCGAAACCGTTGATCGAAAAAATGGAACCACCTACTATTTTCTTCAAGGTGGTTCGGAGCCTTATTCCGAGCGCCTGACTCTTACAATTCGGGAAAATGGAAAATGGGCCCGGTTTACTAGAGCCGTTGGTGCAAATGAGTTCGTCTGTGAATTTTTAAACCAACCAAAATAAATTACGAGTTCGAGTCATACTCGGTAATAAGCCTGGGTCACTCATCCAATAACGATGATGTCCGAGAACGGCTAGTGAACCGTGATCATTTACGGTAATGTTGAGATGAATGGAGACCTATGCGCTTAGCTGATTTAACCAGACTGATTCTACTTGCAGCGATTTGGGGAGGATCATTTATTTTTATGCGGGTGCTCGCCCCCGTATTCGGGCCGATTTTGACCGCTGACTTGAGAATTTTGCTCGCGGGGATCGTTCTGGTGACGTACTTCTCGATTACCCGTTTCTCTTTAAACTGGAAAACTGCCTGGAAACAATATCTCATCATCGGCGTTTTAAATTCGGCGATTCCATTTTCACTCTATTCTTTCTCGGCTCAACATATTCCAGCATCGTACTCGGTTATTTTAAATGCGAGTTCACCCCTCTTTGGTGCTATTTGTTCCTCAATTTGGCTGAGCGAAAAACTAACGGCTAAAAAAATCATAGGACTACTATTTGGCACCCTTGGAGTAATCACTATTGCGAAAATTCCCCCAACCGAAGTCACCCCAATGTTTGGGTGGGCGATCCTCGCTTGTCTGACGGCAGCCTTGTGCTACGCGCTCACCGGAACTTACGTGAAGAAGTTTTGCTCGGCGCTACGACCGAAAGCGATTGCAGGGGCGAGTCAGCTTCTCGGAGGGATTGTATTACTTCCTCTAGCCGTTAAAAATGGATCGAATATAGAATTCCTGATGACTCCATTTCTATTAATGAATGTCTTGGGACTTGCTCTTTTATGCAGCGCCATCGCGTATCTGCTCTACTACCGTCTCATCGCCGATATCGGCCCAACCCGAGCCTTAACCGTAACTTTTCTGATGCCCGCATTTGGAATGATTTGGGGAGTGCTTTTTCTGGGAGAAGTTGTCTCAATATCGATGATTCTGGGAACCGGAATGATTATTCTGGGAACTGTATTCGTATTAGGCATTAATCCGCTAAAAAGCTACAGAAAAACGAACGGAGTTTAGGATGGCTTTGGAAATGAAAAGCAAATGCGAAGAGTGTGCTGAGACATTCCTGCAACAGGCAGTGGATGCACCGGAAATTTTTATTTGTAGCTACGAATGTACTTTTTGCTCGTCCTGTACGAAAAAAATGAAATTTATTTGTCCGAATTGTACCGGCGAACTGGTCCTAAGACCGCGACGACCCTCTCGCGGGTAGGTTTTCCATTCATCAAAACCAATGAAAATTGTTCACTGGTCGTCTTCCGTGAGTTCATTTATTTCTAAGACATCAGAGGAATTATCCTCTCACAAAACAGGGGTCTTATTTATGAAATATTTATTGTTATTGGCTTCACTTCAACTGGGAATCACCAGTTATGCAAATGAATCTATTGTCGGAGCTAAAGCAGTGCTCTGCACAGGGGGAGCGCATACTAAACTGTTACGCGGGATCACCGCGAAAGTGACCGAGACAAGTGGCAAATTATTCGGAGGCAGAGGCGAGGGATTTGTGAGTATCAAAAGGAGTGACGGTGGTGTTATTACTTCTTTGTATCCATTTCCCGTCGCTTCGAATTATTCAAAATCCTTCGCGATAAATATCCGCGGTGAAAAAGGTAATTTTGAATTGCGAGGACAATCTTCTGGCAATAGTGAACTGGTTCTGAAATTGGGTTACTTGGAATATGTCGTGGAATGCTCGCCGGTCGAGCCGTAATCGTCATCCGTGCGGGCGGGTGGACCGATAAAAGTACCACCCGCCTTCACGAAATGAATTGAACTATTGCTTAACTTTCACAGTGCAAAGACAACGTTAGCTTGCGGCAGAAAAATAAAGTTCGTTCCAAGAAGTCCAAATTTGGCTTCAACCTGTAACGACACTGTTTTGCCAAGTTGAGTGAAGAAGCCGGGACGCACAAGACTTTCTAAATATAAAGTCGTGTTGGTCTGAGTTCCGCCGCCCAATGATTGCCGCTCGAGATAGAGATTGGGACCCACAGACAGCCCGATGTATGGAAAAATCGACGGGCCAGCGATTTCAAATCTGTAGAGAACGGTGGGCAGTAATTGCACACCTGTTGCGCTCGTCGATATACTTGCGATGGGCGCGGTCGCGGCCTGAAAACTCCAAAAGTTTAATCCTGCGTCCAATCCGTAGAACAGGTTTTGGTGTCCACTCATCTGCGACAATGCTCCGAAATTGATCGCCCATCCGAGATTTCCCCCGTGCATTGCGAGCCCGGGTCCCGCGGATAAGAAAAACGTGGATTCTGTTTTCTCACCCGGGATGGCCGGATTTGAAACTGGCTGTTGTTGGTTTACTTTTGCTTCCGCTGCTGACGCGTTCGCCGAGAAAGCGAGAAAAACAAACCCTAAACTGAATGACCTCAATAACATTGATTTAATTTTCATTTGATACTCCTGTGTAACTTTTTTTTCTGCATCGGAATCCGATGTAGAATCTCATTTTTGAGTGTTGCTTACACAGTGCACAATATCGGCCAAGATCTTCGTAATAGAAAACAGGCACGCCCTTATCAGTCGAGGGAATCCGGCTGCCCAGGTCTTCTATGGAATTTTTAACCTGCACTCAGCGAGCGGGAGTGATGACTCAAAACGGGTCAGGCCAACGGTTGTCTTCTTCGCCCATAACGATGGCTTTTTGATTCACTTGGAATTTACTGAGAATTTCCCGGTAAGTGTTCTTTGCTGAAGCTAGGCTCGAGAGGATCGCGAAATTTGAGTTTCCGAATTGAGTAAAGCTCGAGGGCATGGCGTTCGTGATAATATCGAAATATTCGTACAATCCACTTCCGGGATTTGCTTTTTGGTGCGCCAAAGCGAGTGCATCGTCGACATACGCAAAAGTGTCGCAACCATTAACGTAGTAGAGTTGGTACTGGCCTTTTTCAAAGTGACCCATCTTAGCGAGCGCGCGAATATTTTCCCCGAAACCGGAATGACCATTGTACGAAACAAAATCGGAAATGCGGGTTCGTTCGTTGTATCTCTTTTCAAAAATAGGCGAACCGTTTTGTAAGAGGTGTTTATCAATCAATAAAAAATTTAAATTGATTTTCTTCCCGTCAGCGTTCGTAAATTCCATTTCTACATCGGGGTGGGCCATTCCGGGGAGTTCGTTTTCCAAAAGGTTCGGTACGATCCAGTCAGGCTTTCCAAAGACATCCTGCGCTTGTTTAACGAGTTTATTGTACGCGGTAACTCCAACATCGCTGTTTTCGGTGGCATCCGGAACGTCGGTCCCGACGATCAGGGTTGCGACTAGCTTTCCATCTTCCCAGACTTTTGCATACTCGGGCGATTTGTTTTCAGTGTTAGATGGGCTGACCGAAAGTTTGAGATTTAAGAGAACCGCGTCTTTTGCTTTTCCGCCTAAGAGGCGGCATTTCGATTTTTCGGGACGGAAATAATAGTAAAACGACGTCGGAGTTAAGTCTGGTTCAGAGGCGCTCGTGCTACACGATTTTTTGTGGTTTTTAAAAAATCCTCTAATTCCGTCTTCATCTGACTGCAGCGGAAAAGGCAGCGTCATTTGAGCGGGAATTTTTGAGGCGCGATTCCAGCCAATCACAAAGCTGACCGAATAATGAACGCGAGAATATCCAGTTTGTCCGGGAGGTTCGACCGAGCTGATTTTAAGTTTGAGATGAGCAAGCTCAGCGACGCCTTGCCGAGCGTTTAACATTCCTACGAGATAAAATAGCTGGGCGACGATCTCTTCTTTATAATAAATTTCTTGCCCACTGTTACTCAGCAGAATTCCGTTTTCAATTTGTGCGTCCAGCGCTATAGAATGGGCCGACTCAAATCTTGACGGTATGTGTCGATATTTCAAGGTTTTCGCATAAAGCGGACAAAGTGAGGCCCAGAATAAAATCGAAAAGAATGAATTTTTTAGCATGTTTTTATTCTTTCATAGTCTCGAGAAAGAGTCTTGGGACGTTGGCTAAAACCCAGTTAGGTTGTAAAGTTTCTAGATGAATCAAAAGAAAATCATCGTGGTAGGCTCGGGCGCTTGGGGAACTGCCGTGGCCAATATTTTCGCCGACGCAGGAAGCCCGACGACCCTCTGGGGACGAGACCCTGGCATCGTGGAGAGTATCCAAATGCGAAACGAAAACGTGAAGTACCTCAAAGGAATCTCTCTTTCCAAGAACTTAAAGGCCACGTCCGGTCTCGAGAACGGCCTCAAAGAATCCGATGTGATTGTTTGCTCCATTCCGACGCAACAAATTCGTAGTGTTTTTAAACCGTTTGCAAAACTGCTTGCAGGAAAACACCTCGTTAATACATCTAAAGGACTCGAGCAGGGAACGCATTCCAGAGTCAGTCAAATTTTTAGCGAAATCTCTCCGACCACTCGTTATACGATTCTTTCAGGACCCAGCTTTGCCCTAGAAACCGCGATGAGGCTTCCGACTGCCGTCTCTCTCGCTTCGAAAGACATCGACGATGCTACTGAGATTCAAAAACTCACTGCCACTCCCTATTTTAGAGGCTACACGTCGACTGATGTCGTCGGGGTTGAGCTTGCCGGCGCTCTCAAAAATGTCATTGCGATTGCCTGCGGAATGGTGACAGGACTGAAACTTGGGTACAATGCTCAAGCGGCGCTGATTAATCGCGGAATCGCCGAGCTTATCCGGTTAGCGAAACAAGAAAAATCGAATCCACTCACTTTTTTGGGACTTGCAGGCACAGGGGATTTGATTTTGACCTGCACGGGTCCCCTCAGCCGCAATCGAAAATTCGGAGAACTTCTCGCCCAAGGTAAAAAAATTGATCAAGTGCAAAAGGAACTAGGGGGAGTCGCTGAAGGTTACTACACCGCTCAATCGGCTTACGAATTTGCCCATTCGAAAAACCTAGATATGCCGATTGTGGAACAGATGTACAAAATTCTGTACAAGGGAAGCACCCCAAACCAGGCGCTTAAAGAATTAATGAGTCGAGAGTTAAAAGAAGAATGGAGCTAAAACCGACAGATTATCCTGTCGAGAATTGGCTTTCCCGAACGACAGAAGCTTTTCCCGACTGCAATGCCTTTACCGGCCTGGATCATTTAAGTAAGGCGATGGTGATTTCTCGGATCTTAGAATCCGCTGCCAAGCCCTCGCTTTTGGTCTTTAGCACTCAAGCTGATGCGCGAAATGCTATCGATAATATCCTATTTTTTACGTCCAAAAATAAAGCGAAAGACATTCATTATATTCCACCATTCGAATTTGATTACTACCGAGGGTTACTTCTCTCGCCCGAAAAACTCTACGAACGAACGGTAGCGCTTTATCATCTTTTAAATGCGCCTGATGGAAAGATTTTTGTCACGACGGTTGCGTCCCTTCTGCAAAAAACGTTTGTTCCCGAAGAGTTTTTAAGAGCGACTCATATTTTGAAGCCGAATGATGAGATGGACCGAGATGATTTCATCAAAAAGCTGGTTGAAGCGGGTTACCAGCGCCAACCCACATCTTTAGATCCCGGAACTTTTTCAGTTCGTGGCGGAGTGGTCGATATTTTTTGTCCACTTTACCCCGAGCCATTCCGTCTCGAGATGTTTGGAGATTTGATTGAAGAAATTCGATTCTTTGATCCTAAATCTCAGCTCTCGCAAGAAAAAGTAGAGGAAGTTTCTATCATTCCCGTGGGTATTTCACTCGTTCCGCACGCCGAAGAATTCGATGCCGCTCAAGCCAAAATCAAAGAAAGGCTTGATAACTTAGGCATCTCTCGGGTCAAAAGGGATATCATTCTTGCGAGTGTTAAAAACGGAACTGTTACGGTTGAATCGTCTTATCTTTTTCCACTTCTTTCAAATGGGTCGTCTTCGCTTTTCGAATTTCTTCCAAAAGAATCTCTCGTGATTTGGGACGGAAGAGACAAGATTTTCGAAACGGCGAAAGAACTTGATTGCCCGCGATACTTAAAACACCACGAAGAGTTCGAAAAACAGGGGACTGCGATTGCGGCGTTTAGCGACTTGTTTCTTTCTCTCGACGATTTAAAAGTCGAAATGAATAAAAAAGAAACGCTTTATTTCGAAACGTTCGAAGCGGGTGAGAAGGAAAGTCTTAAAGCCTGTACGTTAATCAACGAACAGCTCACTCTGAGGATGACGAAAGATGCACCCTCGCATTTGCCGATCGAGATTTATGCGAAGAAGTTAAAAGACTGGATGGATGAAGGCTATCGAATTCATATCGCCTGTCATACAAAAAACCATGCCGATCGCGTGGAAATGCTTTTCGAACCGCATCAACTCAGATGCGTTCAGCACGCTGAGGACGAAGCGCCTCTGAAAAGTCTTTTTACCTCGGATTTTAGAGTTTTAAATCTTTGGTTGGGACTGATTGGTTCGAGTCGGATTTTTCCGACTTTAAAACTCATCTTGATTTCAGAAGAAGAGCTTTTTGGTTCGAAAAAGAGAGCATCGCGAAGTGCTTCGTGGTCCGGGTCCGATTCCTCGCGACTGCTTTCTCATTTCCGTGACCTCAAAGCAGGGGATTACATTGTTCATAAAGAATTTGGGATCGGAAAATATCTAGGTCTCAAATCAATGGATTTTCAGGGTATGCCGAATGATTATGTCATGCTCGAATACAAAGATGGGGATAAGCTTTATATCCCGGTCTATCGACTGAATATTATCCAGAAATACGTTGGCGGTGAGAGTTCTAATGTCACCATGGATAAATTGGGTGGCGATTCCTGGAAAAAGACAAAGAGTAAAGCTCAGCGTGCGGTCGCCGAAATGGCAGAAGAGTTTTTGCGGGTCCATGCCAAACGAAAATTGATTCCTGCACATGCGTTTTCAAAATCGGATGCGGAGTATTTGCAATTCGAAATGGGTTTTCCTTTTGATGAGACGCCCGATCAATTGAAAGCGATCCAAGATGTGATGAAAGATCTTTCAAAATCCCATCCCATGGATAGGCTGATTTGCGGAGACGTGGGCTACGGAAAAACTGAAGTTGCGATGCGAGCGGCTTTTCGAGCTGTTCTAGATAGCAAGCAGGTCGCAGTCCTTGTTCCGACGACGGTTTTGGCATTTCAACATTACGAAAATTTCAAAAAACGTTTTCAGGGAAGTGCGGCGAGAGTCGAAATTGTGTCCCGCATGCGTAGTGCGGGTGAAAATCGAAAAGTCTTGGACCAACTCAAAGAAGGCAAAGTCGATGTGATTATCGGTACTCATCGCCTTTTGTCATCGGATATCGACTTTAAAGATCTCGGCCTTCTCATCATTGATGAAGAACACCGTTTTGGGGTTATTCACAAAGAGAAACTGAAAAAAATGTCCGAGAGTATTCATGTGCTTTCGCTGACGGCGACTCCAATCCCTCGAACTTTGAATATGGCGATGGCGGGTATCAAAGATATCTCGATTATCACTACCCCGCCTCCTGACAGACTTGCCGTTCGAACTTTCGTATGTCGATCTTCAGATGAAATTTTAAAGGAATCCATTTCGAATGAGCTTGCGCGAGATGGTCAGATTTTCTTTGTCCATAATCGCATCGAAAGCATTCACGAAGTGGGAGAGAATCTGAAACGCATTCTTCCCAATATCACCTACGAAGTCGTCCACGGGCAGATGGATGGCGAAGAGCTCGAAAAGAAGATGCTCGCTTTTTACAAAGGCGATTTCCAAATTCTTTTAACGACGACGATTATCGAATCGGGGCTCGATATTCCGAGAGCTAATACCATCATTATCGATAGAGCGGATTGTTTCGGGCTAGCGCAGCTTTACCAATTGAGAGGTCGGGTAGGGCGCTCCGAGCGCCGTGCCTATTGCTATCTCTTAATCCCGGGTGAAAACGATATGACCGACGAAGCGAAGGAACGCTTGCAGGTGCTTCAACGGTATACGGAGCTTGGAAGTGGATTTCATATCGCAAGCCATGACTTGGAAATTCGCGGAACCGGGGACCTGCTCGGAAAAGATCAGTCGGGTCAGTTAAACGCCATCGGCGTCGATTTATATTTTGAACTTTTAGAAGAAGCTCTTCGGTCGCTAAGAGGCGAAGAAGCTAAGGTCGAAATTGAACCCGAAATCAATTTACGATTGGCGGCGTTCTTCCCGTCTGATTACTTACCGGATATCAGCGAACGTCTCTCGATTTACCGCAAAATGTCCGAGGCCGAAGGCGAAGAGACGATTTCTGAACTCGAGAGCGAGATTCGCGATCGTTTCGGAACCCCTCCTGAAGAAGTCTTGAATCTTTTAGGTCTCATGACGATAAAAATCTATTTGAAGCGTTTGCACGTCACTAAGATGAATTCAGGTCCTAAGAAGACCTCGATTCAATTTGCGGATACGACCCCGGCAAGCCCCGATAAGCTCGTAAAGCTTGTGCAGAAAAATCCCAAGTTGTATCAACTGACCCCCGACGCCAAATTCGTCTTCGCAGTCCAAGACACCAGCTGGAAATCCCAACTCACCGAAATTAAAAAACTCGCCGACTTGTTAGGGGCTTAGCTATATGGTGTAAACCCGTCATCGCGCCCTTCACGTCGTTGCGAGGAGCCGTAGGCGACGACGCAATCTCGCTGCACTCGAGAAGAATTTTGGATGTTCCGTCATTGTGAGGGTGCTACGCACCCTCGCAATGACGGCATGGACGAATGGCAGGGACGTCTCTACTTTTGTTTCGCGACGACGGAGCGGCAGTGATTGAGAAGGAACTCCACGCTGTCTTCGAAGGAATATTTGGGTTTCCAATTCGTGGCTTTATTGAATTTGCTGGTGTCGGGAATTTGTAAGGTGACGTCCGCAGGTCTTAGAAGATTGGGATCTTGCCGAGACGGGATCTTTTTCTTAGCAAGTTTCTTTAAGACGTCTAAGAACTCACCGACGGTAATCGTCTTATCGCCACCAATATTATAGGCTTCGCCAGGCTCGCAGTGCAGAATTGCCAGCCAGTAAGCTTCCATCGCATCTCTGACATCGATGAGGGTTCTGACCGACTCTAAATTGCCGTGCAGAAGTTCTTCTTGCATCCCGGCTTCAATGCGTGCGATTTGCATCGCAAACGAAGTTGCGAATAGATCCGTTCGTTTCGGATTTAAATACGCAAACATCCGAGTGCGAATCACTTTCATTTTATAACTGCGCTGATAAGTCAGACCTAAAAAGTCTTGCGCGGTTTTTGATACGGCGTAGGGACTCGTCGGTTGGACGGGAGCATCTTCCTTAATCGGCACATATTTGGGGTCAACTTGGCCGTACACTTCAGAAGTACTGCAAAGCTGTACGATAGGATCAATTTCTGCCAAACGAATGGCTTCGAGAAGGTTCGCCGTTCCCATAATATTGTTTTGAAGAACCGCTAACGGATTTGTAAACGAGGCCCTGACATTGGCGTGTGCTGCCAAATGAAAGATAGCATCGGGCTTCACGCGTTTTAACGTCGAAAAAACCGAGCTAAAATCATTTAAGTCGCATTCGTGAACTTCGATACTTTTACCGATCCGGCTGACGTTATTATTTGTCGAAGTACTGTGCCACCTGGAAATCCCATGGACTTTAACGTGAGGCTGATGGTCGACGAGATACTCGGCGACGTAACTTCCTCCCGATCCCGTAATACCAGTAATGAGGGCTGATTTAATGGATTCGGGTCGTACCATGAAGGTGTCCTTTTTTTAATGTTTGCCGAAAACCTCGAACTGCTCCATATGAAAATTAGGATCCGCTTTAACGGTGATAATTTTCTCAAATCGTTTTTCAAGCTGCTCGACGTGCTTTTTCTCTTCAGTCATCATGCGAGTGACAACATCTTTCGCTGCGAACACGACGATATTTTTTTGATCACCCAGAGCTTCTTTTTCAATCTCACGGAAGATTTCAAAACACACTGTTCGTCGGCTCTTGTGATACCCACGGCCATCGCAATAAGTACAAGCTTCGGTAAGATACCGAACCAAATCTTCGTGCGTTCGTTTACGGGTCATTTCGACGAGACCCAATTCCGAAATCTTTAAAATATTCGTCTTAGATTTGTCTTCCGAAAGCGCTTCTTGCAGTGCTTGATAAACTTTATCCCGGTTATCGTAGTTCTCCATATCGATGAGATCGATAATGATGATCCCCCCGACATTTCGAATGCGAAGCTGATAAGCGATTTCTTTAACCGCCTCGAGATTGGTTTTTAAAATCGTTTCTTCAAGACTCTTTGTTCCGACATATCTTCCGGTATTAACGTCAATGGCCGTCAACGCTTCCGATTGGTCGACTAAAAGATATCCGCCTGATTTCAGCCAAACTTTTTTGCCCAGAGCTCGCGAAATCTCGGCTTCGATCCCATAGTGCTCGAATAACTGCGTCGGGCCTTTAAAGAGTTTCACACGACTCTTGAGTCGTGGCATGAATTGCCCGATGAACTTAGTGACATCATCGTGCTCTTCCGGATTATCAATAACCAAAGAATCAACTTCTTCGGTAAAGAAATCTCGAACAGCTCGCATCGACAACGAAAGATCTTCGTGGATCAACGCAGGAGCGCTCTTCGTTTTGGAAAGTCTTTGAACCTTTGCCCAAGTTTTGACGAGATAATCCGCATCCGCTTTTAAATCCCGGAAACTTTTTCCATCGGCAACCGTTCGGATAATAAATCCAACGTTTCTGGGACGAAGTTTTTTGGTGAAAATATCTCGTAAACGACGCCGTTCGCGATCGTTTTCAATACGTCTCGAAATCCCGATGTGTTTTACCGTCGGCATCAGGACAAGGTTACGACCAGGAAGACTGATATGCGTAGTTAATCTCGCCCCTTTAGTTCCGATAGGCGCTTTTGCGACCTGAACGAGGATTTCTTGTCCTTCTTTCAGGAGGTCTTCAATTTTAGCGGAGCCTCTCGGACGTCTTTTCGAAAAACGTTGTTTGCTTCCTCTTCGGGGATAATTTCCTCCTCTGCCACCGCTTCTAAATCCGCCGCGAGAATCTCTACGGCCTCTGAAATTATCTCTTTCTCCGCCACCTCCACCGCCGCCACGGGCGTTCCGGTTATCGCGTCGAGGTCCTTGTTCGCGAGGGCCATTGTTATCTCTTTGTCCTTGCTCGCGGGGTCCTTGGTCTCGATAATTTTGGTCGCGATCTCTGGGACCTTGTTCACGCGGTCCTTGGTCTCGATAATTTTGGTCGCGATCTCTGGGACCTTGTTCGCGGGGGCCTTGATCTCGATAATTCTGGTCGCGATCTCGGGGGCCTTGTTCGCGAGGTCCTTGGTCGCGGTAATTTTGGTCGCGATCTCTGGGGCCTTGTTCGCGGGGTCCTTGATCTCGATAATTCTGGTCACGATCTCGTGGGCCTTGTTCGCGAGGTCCCTGATCGCGATAATTCTGGTCACGATCTCGGGGTCCCTGTTCGCGCGGTCCTTGGTCTCTCGGACCTTGGCGATCTCGATTGTCGCGCGAATTGCGATTGCGAGGAGTTCGTTCTCTAAAATTTCTGTTTTCGTCGCGGCCTCTTTGAGGACGGGGACCTCGGTCGTGATTGTCACGCGAACGAGGAGCTTGAGGATCACGTGGTTCGCGACCTTCACCGGCCGGTCGGACATTTCCAATATTGTCTTCGTGTGGAATGTCGGACTCTTGACGAGGATTTTGTTTTGCTTCGACCGTTGTGACGACCTGAACTTCGGTCGCCTCAATAGTTACCGAATTTACTTCGGGTGATTTATCAACTTTTGCAACGAGCTCAGGCGAATTGTCCGCAGGCTTCTTGCTTTGAACGGGAGCCGCGGCTTCCGGGGCTGTAGCCTCGGGCCCTTCTTCTTCACGCACATCAAATCCAATATCAGGGCGCTCAAAATCTTCTTCTTCATCGTCATCGAGATCATCCGACTCGTCTTCTTCCGAATCCTCGCCTTCGTTGATGTCGAGTGCAGGTGCTTTGAGAAGGAATTTATTTTCTTCTTGGCTTAAGCGTTCAATCTCTTCTTCGGTCACGTCGTCGGGACCGCTTGCGACTTCAATCGCATCGCCATCCTCGGTCTCGTCAATCACTTCTAAAGAGGGTTCACCGTCTCCGTCGCCATCATCAGTGGTATCAAGAACTTCAACATCTCCACCAAAAGGTTGTTCGATAATATCATCGACGTATAAAAACGCGGTTCGTTCGAGTCCCAGTTCCAAGAAAGCGGCTTGCATTCCAGGAAGGACTCTTTTAACCACTCCTAAATAAATATTTCCGACAACGTTTTTGTCTTCTTCACGTTCGATATGGAGCTGTCTAATTTCTCCATTTTCTAAAGTTGCCACCCGGGTTTCGTAGTGGCTTGAATTCACTAAAATCTGTTTACTCATCTTAAAATCTTTCTAACCGTATTTTTGCTTTATTCGCTTATACCGGTCCTAATAGTCCAATAGTTTAACCTATATGGATAACATAGCTATTGAAAATAGCCCATCCAAAACCTAAAGAGAGACGATATTTGAACGTCGAAGGGTCTTTAAGGTACTATGGTTAAATGCGCGCCCTTTTCTGTTTAATCCTATTAATGGGAGAAGGTGGTTTTCTTCTCTTTACCCACCCCTCTTTTTTGGGATTGTCGTCAGGACACGGGTCTTGGGTCGGCGGACTATGGCACACTGTTCTATCGCTGATTGCGATCCCGCTTTGTTTTTTTCTCCTACTTTTTACCAAACGAGATTCTATAAAGTTTCTGGTCTGGTCTTGGGCGATTTTTCTTTCGCTTCTTACCATTCTTTATCTTTTTTCTTTGGAAACGATTTCTCCCGAAGTCACGCTCTACGGAAAATTATTTGTGATGCTTGTCCTCATTACTTGTGTGGCGCTGACCTTATTTGAATCCATCGATCTCTTCGAACTTCCCACTAAGATCAAGAAGCCGAACGATCCCGGGCAGGATCCCCCGGCCTAATTCGTTTTCGTCCACACAGGCCGAATAAAGAAAATTATCGACGATAAAAGGATAACACTGCAAATTATTTACCGGTAGCGGGGTGTCTTTAGGGGTTTTAATTTTAACCGGAAACTGCAATGGATTTTCGATTTCAAAAACATCTAAGCCTCGATTCATTCCGAGTCCGGTGGCTTTCGCAGCAGACTCTTTGAGTACCCAATAGAAGAGGGATTTCGGGACGGACGTCGAGTTCAACGCGATTAGATCCGGAAATTGATTGTAGAATTTTTTTTCTTCAGTCGACAAAATTCGATGAATCACATTTTCTGCTCGTCGAGAAATTGCCTCGACGTCGATTCCATTTGGACGTTTAAAAAGAGAAGCAACGACTGTCGTTTGCGTGTGAGAAATCGAAATAAAATGATCAGAAATTTCCTTTTTTGATTCGTTTACCAAAATTGGGAATCCGAATTCTTCGTTCTTAGAAATTCGCAAATTTTCACTAACGCGATGAGTTATAAACTTTGCTGCACAACGCGATGCATAAAAGCTTTTGACTCGATTTTCATTTTGTGAAGTTTCCAGCGTTTTGATTAACGCGTCTTGGCAATATGCGCGGAGCGCTATGCTGGAAAACTCAACAAAATTGAAGATGACTATCTGCAGCAAGACCTCCCGATCTAAGTCAACTTTAAAATTTCTAGCTCAGCAAGTCAAAACCTTAAAAAAACAACACTTTGACTCACTTCTTGGGTCAAGGTGTCACGGCAAAATGACGAAAAGTTATTGAAATAATCGGACCGATGAAATTTAACCAAACACATAGCTCGAAAAATAAAATCCTCTCGCTAGGATTTTTTATTTTCGTTTTTATTTTAAACACGTTGAATGTGTTTGCAGAAACTTCTGTTCCTCCTGTTGATTCCTCCACAAATCCTCAAGCCGAATCCATTTCTCCTCAACAAGCTAACCTCGCGAAATTCAAAAGAGCTGCACGAAAACTTTTGATGTCGCGACTCCAAGACAAAGACGGAAAATCTGCGAAGATAAAAATTCTTCCTCCGATGGATTACACCGCACTCCAATCGCCTGATGTCGTGACAGAAACGATTCAGCGTGGAATTCGAATGTACGATGACAATCTCAACGTCGATGTCGTTGATTACAAAATGAAAAGTTTGACTCTCGAACAATTCCGAGACGCCGTTACAAAGTTAAACACGGATCTTCTTTTTGTCACAGTCATGCATCAGACAAATTTTGATCTCTATCTTTACGACCGAAGAACACCCTACCAAATTTACGCTCACTCTGAGCCTATCTCTACCGCCGCCCAATATGATCTCACATCCGAAATTGCTGGCTACTATACGAAGCTTTTAATCCGTCGCGCACTTTACAGATATATTAAGAATCAGTTCTACGAATTGCCACGCGATGAAAGCCCGCCACTCCTCAGCTTGCAGATCCCTCGTTACATCGCAAGCCAAGCTTCAGTAGACATCATCAACAAAGAAGCGACCAATCCATTTATGGCTCAGATTGGGTTTGGCGCTTCGTTCGCTAAATCTGCGAACAACCGAAATTGGAATTCGAGCGTTGTTTCCGCTCAACTTGGTTACCGTTTAGTAGATACTACGTTCATTAAGGTCGGTTTCGAAATGTCTGCTTATAACGCCATCTTCGGCGGAGTCGCCCACGTATTCACAGGCAAGAGCAATCTCTTTAAGACAGAGTTCGGTCTCTCGATTGGTCAAACTTTCACATCCCGCACCCTCGACTGGGATAGAACAGACGGCATTCAAGGTGGAGTGCTCCACATCATCCCAAGCGCTGCCCTCATCGTTCCTATCATGGACGTCAGCATCAGAATTGATAGCCAGCTCTTCATCGGAATTGCACCGAGAAGTTATATCTTCAATATCAGCCCCGGCATGAGCTTCTCGTTCTAATCCCTAAGTTCAGGGACATCTCAAAGAAAAATAACGACACCGACTCCGGTCACGAGCGAAAGACGTGAGACCCCATAAAAAATTCCGCGGGCTTCTGCTTTAATTCCAACATCGACGATCGGGATGAGAAGTCCCGCGGTCAAAAAGCCCATTTGTGTGGGACCCGTGTAGCTTTTTGCTTCTAACGGTCTGTCTGAAAAGTTAATTGCGCTAATCTCAGTTCCTAACCCGGCACCGATGAACGGCCAAAGACTGATGTTTTGGGGACGCATCACATATCTCATTCCAACAAAGGCGTCGCTAATCGCTGAAAGTTCAATCCCGCCTTCGAGTGCGATTCCTCCATCCGTGATGTAACCGACGGAGAGGCCGAGCAGGGCGGACTCATACTTTGTAAAAAGCTGCGTGCCTCGATGAAGAACGGCGTTATAACCCATCAAATGATTGATATAAAACCTAGAAAAAGAGAATCGCGAACTGCTTTTAATTGCTGAAGCAAGAACCGCACGTCGGACGTACTGGCGACTTCGAATCGCTTCGTCGACATCGATGAAACTGTCTTCGGTCTCAAAGCCCGAATAATCTTGGACTTTAGGCTCCGTTCTTTGAGGTTGTTGCGCATTTTCAGCAAACAGAAAAACGCACGAAAATAAGAAAATGAGTAAGATTTTTTGAGTCATAGGGATTTATAGGAAGGTCTAATCCCTAGGATAACACGGCATTGAATTGAAAGGAATGTGTAAAAACCCGTCATTGCGAGGAGCGGAGCGACGAAGCAATCTCGCTGCAAAAGAGCGCTTTGTTATCGGCGAGATTGCTTCGTCGCTCCGCTCCTCGCAATGACGGCAAGTACTTAGTAGTTTTTAGCGAAGATAACGCGTCCGGTTGATGCAAGGTTGCACGCAATACATTTTCCAGGCTCACGGATCTGGTTAAAGGGAATGCATCGGATCGTCGCCTTTGTCTCTTGTTTTACTTTTTCTTCGCAAGCCGCAGATCCACACCAATGCATTTGGTAAAAGCCAGGCTGCTTTTCGAGTTTGTCTTTAAAACTCGAGTAATCGTCTTCAATAAAAGTATTCGACTGCAGCCGTTGATAGGCTTTGTCGTAAAGTACTTTTTGAAAATCATCGAGTGTCTTCTTTGCTTCTTCGTAAATCACATCAAGTTTCACCTGGGTTTTGATGCCATCTCGGCGAGCAAAAATGCACAGATTGTTTGCAAGATCACGCGGACCTACTTCAATACGTAACGGAATCCCCGAGATTTCATACTCATTGTATTTGTAACCCGGGCTGTGTTCGATACGATCATCTAGCTCGACGTTGTAATCTTTAGAAAGTGTTTCTTTGATCTTCTTGCACGCTTCTAAGACTTCGGAATTGTCTTTGTTTTTAAGAAGAATCGGAATGATCACAATAGGGGTCGGTGCCGCCTTAGGTGGGAGAACCAATCCCTGATCATCCGAGTGGGTCATAATCAGTGCGCCCAAAATTCTCCAGCTAATTCCCCAGCTCGTTTGGTAAACGTACTGCATTTGGCTCGTGCGATCCTGAAACCGGATATCAAACACTTTTGCGAAACGTTGTCCGAAGTAATGCGAAGTCGCGGCCTGCAGAGCCTTTTTGTCTTGCATCATGGCTTCAAGACAATACGTCTCTTCGGCGCCCGCAAATTTTTCGCTCTCTGTTTTGCGACCCGGAATCACGGGAATCGCAAAGATATCACGGACGAATGCCATATAAACATCGAGCATTCTTAAAGTCTCTTTTCGCGCATCGTCTTCAGTTTCGTGACAGGTATGGCCTTCTTGCCAAAGAAATTCCATCGTTCTTAAGAACGGGCGGGTTCTTAATTCCCAGCGAACGACGTTTGCCCACTGGTTAATCAATAGAGGCAAATCACGATAACTGCTGATCCACTTCGCGTACATGTGGTTAATGATCGTTTCGGAAGTGGGGCGAACAACCAGCGGCTCATCGAGCTCTTTAGCCCCGCCGTGAGTGACGACGGCGAGTTGTGGGGCAAAGCCTTCAACGTGATCTTTTTCTTTATTCAAAAAACTTTGCGGGATGAACATCGGAAAATACGCATTTCGATGTCCCGTTTCTTTAAAACGTTTATTTAAGTCTTGTTGGACAAGTTCCCAAAGTGCGTAGCCATTGGGGCGCAAAACGAG
>CALCZU010000146.1 GCA_937903155.1 uncultured Bdellovibrionales bacterium | reverse complement strand
CGAAGGCGGACGTACCGTTGGCGCTGGGGTCGTAACGGAAATTGTGGAGTAAGTTATAAATGCAAACAATTATAAATATGGAATGCACCGAGTGTAAGCGTCGCAATTACACGACAACTAAGAACAAGACGCAAAATCCGGATCGCATCGAAATCGCCAAGTACTGCCGTCATTGCCGACGACATACAAAGCATAAAGAAATCAAGTCCTAGTAATTATTTAAGGCAGGCCCTCCCTAGGGAGGGCCGCCCAAAAGTTTAGTCCGAAGGTATGGAAGTGGAACAAAAAACTTCCAAAATTTTCCGAGGTCGAGGAGACAAGCCCGAACGAACGGACGCGTACTTCCTGTACGCGGGAGTGAGAGAGGGCGCAGCTCGACGAAGAGATCGGGAAATTATGGAAGTTTTTTGTAGGGCGCTGGCTCCAATTGGTAGAGCGAGGGATTCCAAATCCTTAGGTTCAGGGTTCGAATCCCTGGCGCCCTGAAATTTTCGCCTCCCGGCGAAAATTAGAATGAGATCGAGAATAAGCATGAGCATGAGAGAAGCAAGATTGAAGCATTAGGGCGAAAATTTCCCTCTTATGCTCATTCACATTCTCGATCTTATGCTCCCCGGTTCACTTAAACCAATCTATTCTGTTCCCCTCCACACACCCCAAGCCCACTAAAAAGAAGTGCAATGTAACCGTACACGGGGAGCGATAAATAACCATAGATCGTCCAATTCTTTTCGGACTGAACATCCATAAATAAGCTTAAGAATGAAGTCGGAAGGATCCGTAAATAGCTCGTAAGCAGCGCCGCAATCAAAAACAAAGCTAGCGCAAGCTTGTATCGTAGGTTGTTTTTGATTGCATAAAAGCAGAGAGAACTCAAAACAAGAGAAAGCGCCGGCAGCAAGAAAATAAGATAGTGTTTATTCGTCCACTGCGGAAAAGCCATCATATAGATAAAAAGAATCACAATTTCCTTTTGGTGAACTTCTTTCGAATAATGCTTCAACAACAGCCACCCAAAACCGAGCGCCAAGAAAATCAACGTCACGCGAGTCAAATTCGCCGCGGCGATAGGATTGAGCACGGGTGGAATATTGATTTGATCCAATGTGACTGGCTGAAATGATTCAATGTGGGTAAAGAGACGGTAACTCCACGAAGCGATGGAATGGGTATTCGAATAAACGGCGCCACTGCCAAATGGCATCATCAACCGACGCGTGAAACTCCAATCCCAACCTAGTGTCCATTCTGTGACAATGGCGATCAGTAACGCGGTCACGACTGCAAAAAAGGCCAATCGATATTTCTGCTTGATTAAAAAGTAAGGCAGAAATCCAAATGGAAGAAATTTTGTCATCGCAGAAAAGCCGAGTGCAATTCCCGCACTTCGGTGATTCTGACGGTAATAAAAGTAAAAACAGAGACTTAAGAGAAAAAACTCAAACGTTTCGATCTCAAGTCCACTCAAAGCCACATGCGCCGGAGAAAAAGTAAGCCAAAGCAGTGAATACAGAGAAAAAGTGAAGAGAGAACCATGAGAGGTTCGGATAAAAATCAAATAGTACCAGATTGCAAACGACGCAAAAAAGAACAAAAGACAGAAATTTTTCCAAACTTCTTTGGCGATGGACAGTGTCGGCAAATAGAGAAGAGGAAACGTCGTAAAATGTAGAACGGGGCCATAGTTCCAGCTTTTATTTTCTACGAGTCCCGAAAGGTGATTCGGAGGACGACAAACCAGCGGCCAATAGTATCCGCTCGATGGGCCGCAATTTCCTTCATCAAGGCGAATGAACTCTTCCCCCATCCACGCACGCACTACACGGTTTGCTTCGATCATCGGGCGGTTAATCTTCCAAGCCCAAAAAGTAGGAAAGGCAGAAAGAAAATCTCCTCCTAAATGGCTCCCATGGACAAAAACGCCGCTTTCCGTTGCAAACTTAGTCCCCGAATAAACTAAAAGAAACAAAGAGAAAAATAAAAAGAATCGCTTTCGGTATCTCATCGGCAGGGGAGAAGGCATCCGCAAATTATTATTGTCCAGGATGCAGTTTGGCAATGCACAACGTGACTTTCAGAGGCTGAATTGAGTATAGAAAGAGGATGAAAATTTTGGGAATTCTCTTACTTTTCGCCTACTCCGTCCGCACGTTTTTTGCTCAGGCTATCAACATTAGAGAATACGGCGATACTATTCTCATTTTGGATGAAACGCGAAAATGGGTCAGTCAGGGAATCAAATGGCAGGAGTTCGGAGCTTATTCTCCGTTCGCACAGTTATTCATCATGCCTTTTACTTTTCTTTCTAATCCGAAAGCCTGTTCAATTCTTTATGCAATGAATTGGGTCGCGCTGCTGGGTACAATTTTTTTATTTTACTCGAGTCTCATTCCGCAAATACAGAAACGGTGGTTGCTTTTTGCAACGATTTTGCTTTTGAATTTCTGGCCCCTTGCATACGCAATGCGAGCCGCAAAAATAGAACCGGTTGAACTTTTTTTGATAATGCTATCGTTACGTGCTTATCAATGGGAAAAGAAGACGCTTTCTGCCGCAACATTGGCGGCTGCAACACTTTTGAAATTTCTTCCCGGAGTCCTCGTCCTTTACTTCCTCGTCAAAAAAGATTGGAAATGGCTCGCGCGCTACTCTATTTTCGTGGGTTTGATTACGTTAGTTACCTGCGGTTGGCTCGGCGTGGATTATCATATTGATTATTTCCGTTCGTTGAGTGGCGGATATATCCCCTGGATCTTTAACCAAGCCCCGGAGGCAGCGCTTCAACGACTCCTCTATACTTCCTTTCCCCCCGTCTCAAATGTTTACTACCCTAACCCGGAAGTCGGATTTCTTTTCAGACCTGTTCTTATAGCATTGAAAATCGGTCTTCTGTGTTGGGTGCTCAGAGTATTATACAAAAGAGAGTGCGATATTTTTGTAGACTGTGGGCTTCTCTTATTATGCGTTCCCTTTTTAATGAAGTTTTACAGAGAATATTACATCGTCTTGGCGCTCCCGTTCTTTTTCGCGGTGATCAGAGACTTCTTGCAGAAACGTTCGGGAGTCCACCAGAATCGAGCGGGGATATTTCTTTTAGGATTGGGATTTTTTCTGATTACGTTTTTAGGAATTTTCGAAGTGTGGTTTACACGCTGGACGCCGCAATTTTTTCCTGCGATTGAAAACTATCACGCAATTCCCTATTTATCCCTGCCGTTCTGGGGCTTTGTCTTTTTAGTTATCTCTTGGTTTCGTATTTACGGACGGAAGACTCCGGAATTTTAGCGGCGGTATAAACGAAATCTCCCCATCCTTCGGGGTAGACTTGAACCAAAACAGAGGAAGGATCGGAATGCTTTATCGAGTTTTGCAGCGGTCCCACAATTTGAGCCCATTTTCTCACGGGACCGTAAGGGGGAACTCTGAACCGTTTGATTCCAGAGAAAATGCTGACGCCCATCAAGACAAAAACTAAGTTTTTTACGAGCACATTCTTCTTTTGAGAGAAAAAACCCACCCAAAAAAGACACGGCAATAAATGCTAGCGGAAACGCGTAACGGTGTTTAAAAAACCAAGCCGTGGGTGGCTCCGTCCATGCAAAGAGAACGTTGGGTCGAGTCATTCCCGTCAATACAGGGAAAGAAGAAACACTGGCAAAGAGTAAAAAAAGAACCGTTTGTGCTTGTGAAGATTTCCCGCGAAAGGCTTGAACTAAAAGCCCAAAGGACGCCAATAAAATCAATCCTATCGAATAAAATTCTATCTCATCTTTCATGAGAAAGAAGGTTATTTGATCGCCCAACCAGGGCTGAATGAACCCGGACTGAGCTAAACTACGGATATATGCACTTCCATAAGCGTAGTAATCCCTTCGTTGATACAGCTGCCACTCCCTCGGCAACAGGAAGATCGTCGAAAGCACTGTGCCGCAAATCAGTAACAATAAAAAAAGATCGCGACTCAAACAGGGTTGTTTTTTTCTTAAATAACAACGGTACATAAAAACGGGGATCAAAAGAATCGCAGTACCGGTTGAAAAAAGTGCAAGGCAGGAAAACCCTATTTCCATTTTCGAGAGAGACTCTTTGGGATCTTTCAATGCGATAAGGCCCAGGTAGTAAAAAAAGAGCCAAGGCAAATTACAAAAATTTGCGAGAATTTCATGTAATCCCGGCAGAAAGCAGAATGTCAGTAAAAGGCAGTACCGCAGGACTTGGGAAGGGATCAACCATTCGTAGTCTTTTGAAGTAATTTTTGAAATGATCAACGAAAAAATCAAAAGGCAAGTCAACGCTATGGCGTGAGGAAGATAAGGCAACGGAATTGCCTGGATTAAGAGCCATACGCTCGCGCGCTCCGCAATTTGAAAATAACCTGCCATCTGGGTGAAGATAGATGGCCAACCGATAGACAAACTGTGATTCACAAACCAATACCCGTCTTCGGCCCAAAGATCGGGTTTTGTGACTCTTTCCGAAGCTCTTAAAAGCAGAATTAAGAAGGAAACTAAAACGCTGCTGCAATAGGTGGAATTTTTCTTGAGAAAGTTCATGGCGTTGCCAATTGTTTTTTGGAATAAGGTTTTCTAAGCGTACAAGCAAGTAAGGTCGCTAGCAGCAATAAAATTGATGTGCCCATCAAACGACGACACAAAGCCGTCCAATGGGGAACATATCGAAACTCTATCTCGTAGGAACGACTTTCGGGTAGGATCACCGCGCGAAAAGTCACATTCGATGGAAAAATTTTAAATTCTTCTCTGGTCAGACTATCGATGGCCCTCCAGTCTTGGTAGTAGTTATCATTTAACACAACAACTGCGGGACCTTTGACCGTGCTTAGAAAAACTTCCGAACCTTTATCTTTGATAGAAATTTTTTTAAAATCGTTTCGATAAGATTTGCAAAATTCTTTTTCTATAGGTTTGAGTCCTTCAAGAGTGGTCTGGCCTAAAGAAAAGTGGGGCGACGTTTTTAAGATTTTTAACGCTTCTTCAATTGACTCTGCGGAATGACAAGCTTGAGCTACGTAAGCCCGCGGAAGTGCCGTTTTATCGTAATAAAGATTTTTCTTTCCAAACGGTCCGAGATTTTCGAACGTTCTTGTATCTTTTACGTCAGTTTTTTTAGGGGTTTCGGCGGCAATATAGAGATTGGCTCCTCTCAGTTGCCAACCAAAAGGGATGAGCTGGTCTGCTACAGGCATTTGCGCACCCCATCCAGGCTCGGGTTGGTAGAGATGAGTTAAAAAAAGACTTTGTCGTTGAGGGACAATGGGAGGCGTTCCATTGTGAGAAGTGCCAATTCCGTATTCGAGATGAGCACCACCAGGGGTTAAATCTCTCATTTCAGAAAGCGACAGATTGGAATTCTTTAAAACACTCGCAAGCTGTTTTGCACTTTCGGAACTTCCGATATCGTATCGGTATGAATCGGTATCGATAGCCGTGAATTGTTTGGGAACCGTATAGACTAAATCTAAAACGATCAGAAAAATTACCGCCAGGCCGAATAATTCTTTCTGTCGCAGAGACTTTTTAAAATGAAAAATCCAGATAAGAATCAGGACGCTTGCGAAAGAGAAGAGAGAGACCAGGACTCGCGTCCAATTGAGCTGACTTGCCTTAGTCATGCAATCGATAAAGACAATAAGCGTGAGGAGTAGACTGAACCATAGAGAGAAGTGATTTTTCAAAAAGTTTGATTCTTTTCGAGAATAAGAGAGTAGAAAGTCCATTCCTAATCCCGCAAGCAGCGAAAAAGAGATTAGAAAAAGCGGAAAAAAATAAATGATAAACCAAATTCCCTTCGCAAATGGCAAATGACCGACGAAATCATTTAACGCAGGCCATACTGGAAAGTTCTTCAAAAGGAAAAGGGCTGCACAAGCCAAGGCAGCGATTTGATTTAAAGTCAGTTTTTTTTTGAAAGAAGCAATGACCCCTAAAAAAAATAAAAAGACGGGGCCTAGATTAAAAAAATGCACCAAATGACCCGGGGGCAATGTATCCGAAACTCGTGCGACTAAACGAAGAAGAACCGAAAAGTTTACAAATTGACTCAAGCCCGGACCGGACCGGAAATTTCCCGCTCCTTCGCCCATGAAATCCAGCATCGAAAGCCATTGAGGACTCGACAATCCAAAGCCGATGAGATGAGAAATAAAAAATAAGGTGACGGTGTAAAAAGCTATCTGCTTTCGAAGTAATTTTTGAACGAGTGAAGGAGTCATCAGAATCGTCACCATCACGGCCGATAAAAAAGCGCTCTCCGGAAATCCGGAAGTCATCATGGAGTACACCGCAAGGCTTAAGAATAAAAACCGCGTTAAAATAGTTTTTTTAGTTGAGAACGTTTCGAGTTCGAAAAGTCGAAAAGCCGTGAGGAGATAGAAGACTCCGGCCAATAGCCCATTTTGCCACGAATGATTGTTCCATCGTAGGACGTGTACGGCATAGGCAAAGCAAAGGCTGAAAATAATGGAGCCCGCGCGCTCTAACTTAAAAAGCTGTCGGGCCACCATAAATGAAAAAACGCCTAGGAGCAGAAGTCGCAAAAGGACCAAGACATTCCAAAAATAAGGGTCTGAGATACCCATCAGCATTAAAGTCAGAGGGAATAGTGGAGCCGCTTGAATCTCATTGGCTAAGAGGGGTTGTCCCATCCCCCGAAGATTGGACCAAAGAAAGTTGTGATTTTGGAGAAATTCATACCTTAAAAGCCGCATTCCCGGCATGAACACAAGCGACGTGACCGCAGGATCCTGGAGTTCCCAGGTGGATGGAGCGACAATCAGCTCTCTCATAAAAAAAATCTGCGGATAAATTAAAAAGAGGACTGCGCCAAAGAAAAAAAAACCGAAAAGCCAATCGTTTGTTTTAAACGCTTTTTCAAGCATCGCTATTCGCTTTTTTTCAACCGACTCTGCAATTCCTCAGGCGATGCCGGAACCGTTGCAAACGTCGGAATATCGGTTGGAATCCAAGTCCAACTTTGGGCGCTCTCTGTAAAAACTCCGAACTGCGGGGGATACGCCCCCGGTTCATCTAAACTACAAGTTCTCAAAGTCACAATATCTGGATAGGCGTCTCGGATTAAACTCAAATGTGATCCACAGGCCTCGCAAAAACCCCGGCGGACTTTGTTCCCGCTGTCCGCTACAGACTCATGAAACTTCACATTCCCTTGGGTTAAAGAAAATGCAAAAGCCGGAACCCCAACGAGCTGAACACACTCCGCTCCCGCCGCTTTTTGGCATTGCCTACAAAAACAAATCGCCGACCAAATCGGCGCAAAATTGGCCTCGTAACGAACTCTGCCGCAAAGACAACCACCTTTAATTTTTTCTTCCATTGGCCGAAGAATCTAGCCCAGAATGGCGCAACGGGCAAATCGAGCGCATTGACTTCAGGAACACTTCAGAGAGACAGTTACCCAAATTCAATCCATGGGAGGGTTATAAAATGATCAAAACCTTAGCAGTCCTCGTAGCAGTCATGACCTCGGCGTCTGCGTTTTCGGACACTTTCAGACATACGATTTGGGATGCGCCTTACACCGACATGTCGACGTGTTTCGATTCGGCAAAAGCCGCCGGAAACAAAATTGCAGAAGATGCAAAAGTCACTCTTAGAAACACCGAATGTGAGATCAATAGCGCCACCGGCAGTTTACTCATTCGCATCGAATACGAAGCTCCAAAGGCTTTGAATTTTGTGACAACATCCGGAAAGTTTTCTTACACGGCTCAAGGATTTTTCGAGTCTGAAAAAGATTGCGTTTCCCAAATCGCCGAACAAGAAAATATTTTCCAAACCGAAACGGGGCTCCGTCCTTTCATCAGTTTCTGCCACCCTTCTCTCCCCGGTTACAAAAAAGACTACGAAATGATGATTCAAGGAGTAGGCACTCCTAAACGCGCGCCGTTCTTTACAAACATTTTCACCAGCGGATCCATTCAAAACTCGGTGAAGGAATCAATGACGGCAAAACTCAGTAAATATTTAGCGGAACAGAACGCACGTCTTGTTTACCTTGCATTCAGTCCTAAAAATATCTCCGAGCGTATTAATCTTTTTTACTACGGCGAAAAGGAAATCAAATTCATCAATGAAATGTTTCATGATCTCCCAGATGCACAAACCTGCGAAGTCGAACTCCAGACTTTAGAACAAGCGTTTGTGAAACAAGGAGTTTCTTCTCCTTTAGCATATTGCACGGCTTCGCCGGGTTCGCCCACAACGCTTTATTTTTTCTTGAAAGAAGGCGTTGTCAAATCAACCCTCTCTCTCGAAACATTTTCGGATTACAGCAGTTGCGCAAAAGCACAAGTGGCTGTGATGAATAAGTACCAGGCCCTCTACGGCGACAAGCTCATGACCGGAATCTGTAACCGTCCCTTGGCCTCTAACGTTTATCGTCTGTCGCTTATCGTAAAAAAATAAACGAGCCGCATACCGACGGAATACAATTTAAGGCTCGAGGGTGACAGAAATTGTCACCCTCGCCCCAAACCTCGACAAGCCTACCACGCATGCAAACTCCACTGGCAATCGACTTGCATTCTTCCCCTTGCGAGATGAAGGGGAAGTTTAAGGGGTTTTTATGAATATCCGATTTTCGTTTTTAGTGATCTTGGCTTCGAGTTACTTTGTCACGGCTTGTACTCCAGAGAAAGATCTTGCGCGCAATGTCGCTGTTCCCGGATACCCTGCACCTCGCTCCATCAAACAGTTGCAAGAAGAAGATTCGTGGAAACAACGAGCCGACGAAATGATAGCTTCACGCGCTTCTGAAGAATCAAGTCCAGTCGTCGCGGCCGCTGCACCCGTCGCCGCGCAACCGGTCGTCGCTGCAAAAACTTTTAAGGGCAAAGCCAATTGGATTGTAAGGGTGCCGTCTAAAAATCACCCCAGAAAAATTTCGTCCCAGAAGAATTCGAAACTCAAATTAGTTTCTCTTCATTCCAAAACAAAACTCGCTCGCAAAAAAATCCCTGTTTTGTAATTTACCGCATCGCGTCTATCACCTTTTTATGTGACAGCTCCGACTTTTCTATGTAATTTCATAGTATTCGGAGAGTGAAATGTATCTTAAGAATTTCTTAGCGTCGTCTGTCGGGCAGAAATTCCTCGTGGCGCTTACAGGACTTGGGCTTTCGGGCTTTGTTCTGATGCACATGTCGGGAAATATGCTTCTTTTGGTAGGAGCTGAGGCCTATAATAAGTACGCCCATGCCATGATTACCAATCCCCTCATCATTCCAGCTGAAATCGGCTTGGTGGTGATGTTTCTTCTTCACATGAGCGTCGCGCTCAAAATCAACTGGGACAATCGCGCCGCTCGAGGAACTGGCCCTGGACGCCGTCCCTCGAATAGCGACAAAGACGCTCGGTTCGCCTCTCGCTATATGGTTTTGACAGGCGTTCTGACATTCGTTTTCTTAGTCCTCCATTTAATCTCGTTTAAATACGGAACCTATTACGAAACAGAATTACACGGCGAAAAAGTTCGCGACCTGTATCGCCTCGTCGCTGAAGAATTTCATAAGCCGCTTTTTGTGGCTTGGTATGTTTTTGCGATGCTGATTCTTTTTGCTCACTTGGCCCACGGTTTTTCGGCAGTGTTTCAGACACTGGGTTTAGCTTCGGTGAGAAATTGCACTGTTAAAAAACTAGGATGGACTTTCGCAGCGGTCGTTGCGGGAGGATTTATATCCCAACCTTTATATTTTTTCTTCTTCAATTAGGGAGAATGCCCGTATGTTAGATTCTAAAATTCCCAGTGGTTCCATCGAGTCAAAATGGGACAATCGTAAATTTGAAAATAAACTCGTCAATCCCGCGAATCGACGAAAACACAGCGTGATTGTCGTCGGAACGGGGCTTGCCGGGGGCGCGGCCGCCGCTTCCCTCGCCGAGATGGGATATAACGTCAAAGTTTTTACTTATCACGAGAGCCCCAGACGCGCGCATTCGATTGCTGCTCAAGGGGGAATCAACGCCGCAAAAAGTTATCAAAATGACGGCGACTCCGTGAAACGTCTTTTTTACGATACGATCAAGGGCGGTGATTTTAGAGCCCGCGAAGCCAATGTTTACAGACTTGCTCAAGTGTCGTTAAACATTATCGACCAGTGTGTCGCTCAAGGCGTTCCTTTCGCGCGTGAGTACGGCGGAACGCTTTCAAACCGATCTTTCGGGGGCGCTCAGGTGTCTCGAACTTTCTATGCTCGAGGACAAACGGGCCAACAGCTTTTATTAGGTGCCTATAGCGCTCTGATGAGACAAGTCGGCGAAAAAGCCATTGAGCTCTTTCCTCGTCATGAAATGCTCGACCTCGTTGTGGTCGACGGCAAAGCACGCGGAATTATCACTCGAGATTTAGTCTCAGGAGAAATTAGTTCTTACTCAGCCGACGCTGTGATTTTAGCAACTGGCGGCTACGGAAACGTTTTTTATCTTTCGACCAATGCCAAAGCGTCGAACTGTACCGCGGCTTGGAGAGCGTACAAACGGGGCGCTTATATGGCGAATCCCTGTTACACACAGATTCATCCGACCTGTATCCCGGTTTCAGGCGAGCACCAAAGTAAATTGACGTTGATGTCAGAGTCTTTAAGAAACGACGGCCGCGTTTGGGTTCCTAAAAAACAAGGCGATACCCGCCGTCCGAACGAAATTCCTGAAGACGAGCGTGATTATTTCTTAGAAAGAATTTATCCCGCTTTCGGAAACCTCGTCCCTCGTGACGTCGCCTCTCGTGCGGCTAAAAGAATGTGCGATGAAGGAAAAGGCGTCGGAGAAAGTAAACTCGCTGTTTACCTCGATTTTAAAACCGCGATTGAGCGTCTCGGTGAAAAAGAAGTTTCCGAAAAATACGGAAATCTTTTTCAGATGTACGACAAAATTACTGACGAAAATCCTTATAAGATTCCGATGCGAATTTATCCCGCGGTCCATTACGTCATGGGCGGTTTGTGGGTCGATTACAATTTGATGAGCAACATCCCGGGACTTTTTGTCTTAGGCGAAGCCAATTTCTCAGACCACGGAGCGAACCGATTAGGGGCCTCGGCCCTCATGCAAGGACTAGCCGACGGTTATTTCATTGCGCCCTACAGTATTGGAAATTATATCGGTGGAGAGAAGCTTCCCAAACTCGATACGTCTCACGATGTTTTTAAAGCGACTCGCAATGACGTCGATTTGCGCATCCAAAAGATGATGTCGAACAAAGGCAATCAAAGTGCGGACGCCCTCCACAGAAAACTCGGAAAAATCATGTGGGATAAATGCGGAATGTCCCGAGATGAAGCCGGATTGAAACAAGGTATTAGCGATATCAAAAACACTCGAGAAGAATTCTGGAATGTTTTAAAAGTACCCGGCAATTCGAAAGATTTAAATTCCGAGCTTGAAAAAGCCGGACGAGTCGCGGACTTCATGGAGCTCGCAGAGCTCATGTGTGTCGACGCGCTCGAGCGCAAAGAATCCTGCGGTGGCCATTTCCGAGAAGAAATGCAGACCCCTGAAGGCGAAACGCTTCGCGACGATAAGAATTTTTCGCACGTTGCAGCTTGGGAGTTTACGGGAGGAAATCCCAAACTTCATAAAGAACCGTTGCAATTTGACGTCGTTCATCAAGCCCAAAGAAACTATAAATAAGGAACGCTTATGAAATTAAATTTAAAAATCTGGCGACAAAAAGGACCTAACGACTCTGGAAAACTGGTCGATTATCCCGTGGACGATGTCAGTCCGGATATGTCCTTTCTCGAAATGTTGGACATCTTAAATTTAAAACTCGTTCATGACGGAGTCGAAGCCATCGAGTTTGACCACGATTGCCGAGAAGGAATCTGCGGATCCTGCTCGTTAAACATTAACGGCAACCCTCACGGCCCCGATACAGGGACCGCGACCTGCCAATTGCACATGAGACGCTTTAAAGACGGCGATACCATTGTGGTGGAACCTTGGAGAGCCAAAGCCTTTCCGATCATCAAAGATCTCACAACCGATCGCAAAGCCTTTGACCGAATCATCGCCGCCGGCGGATTTGTGTCAGTGAACACAGGCAATGCCGTCGAAGCCAACGCAATTTTAATTCCAAAACACAATTCCGAAAAAGCGATGGATGCCGCCGCCTGCATCGGCTGCGGAGCCTGTGTCGCTTCGTGCAAAAACAGTTCAGCCATGCTTTTCGTCTCAGCCAAAGTCGCTCACCTCGCCTATTTGCCTCAAGGAAATCCCGAACGCAAAATGCGAGTCAGAAACATGGTCGCCCAAATGGACGAAGAAGGTTTCGGCTCATGCTCGAACACAGGCGCCTGCGAAGCCGCCTGCCCCAAAGAAATCAAACTCGAAAACATCGCGATGCTCAACCGCGAAATGCTCAAAGCCTTGTGCGACTAAGCATAAAGGCCTGAGATTGAATCGACGGGAGTAATTGGGGAATGTGAAATGCATGACCTCAAGCACCCTTCTCGGCAAGAATTACGTCGGGTCTCCGAAGTCTATTGAGGGCCTGCGAAACAGCTTGAGCTCATGCATTTCACATTCCCCAATTACTCCCTTCACTTTAAGTTTTTTCGAAGGACTGGGTTTTCTTGTTTCGTTGAAGGGATAAAAAAGAAAAAGAATAAGAGAAAGAAATGAGGGCGACGTGGGGATCGAAATACTGAGCCCCGTGTTGTTTCGCAGGCCCTCAATAGTGTTCGGAGACGCGATGATTAGTTGCCGAGAAGGGTACACGGGGCTCAGTATTTCGATCCCCGCGTTGACCGTGGTCCTTGCAAGTGTTGGCTTTGTGTTTTTTATTCGATGATTTCGAGGACGGATCTTTTGCGGAGTTTTGTGGAGGCGGCGGTGAGGATTGTGCGTAAGGCTTTTGCGGTTTTGCCTTGTTTGCCGATGACTTTTCCGAGATCGGATTTTGCGACGACGAGCTCAAAGACGGTTGTTTGTTCGCCGACGATTTCTGAGACCTTCACTTCTTCCGGGAGATCCACCAGTCCTCGGATCATGCATTCTACAAGTTCTTTCAGCGTCGGTTCAGCAGCCATTTCATCTCCCCAGCGACTATGATGCTACGATCGAATTGATAAAAAATTGTGTCACACCCATGTGCTTGAATCAATGAATTTTATTTAAGACACGCCACCCCAATTAACTCTTTGCATTATTCAAAAATAGAAGGGTTATGTCCTCTCCGGATTTTGACGATAAGAAAGCATGTCTAACGAAGAAAAACACGAGAAAACCATTATCGTTGCGTCCGCAAAGATGGAAATCACTCCTTCGGCTCCGCCCGACCCTTATCTCATTCCCGTAGGTGGACGAGAAACCGATTTTGCTTTTAAATTAACAGGCCTTACTTTAAAAATTGGCCGCGAAAAACCCTGCGATATTTTAATCGAAGATCCGCATGTGTCTCGCGTTCATTCTGAAATCAGTTGCACACCCGACTACAAAATTACAATCAAAGATTTGGGCAGCACAAACGGCGTTTTCGTAAACGGAAAAAAAATTTCAGAATCCGAACTGAAAGAGAACGATAAAATTCTCATCGGAACCCGTGCACATTTTAAAATTCAATTCCTCGACGCTCAGGATTTTGAAACTCGCCAAAGAAATTTTAGAGCCGCAAATCTCGACGAACTCACAGGACTTTATAACCGCAAATATTTTAATGATGTCCTGTCGCGAGAATTTAGCTCGTGCCGCCGTTCGAACGAACCGCTCTCTTTGATGATGTTTGACATCGATCACTTTAAAAAGATCAACGACACCTACGGACATCTGGGCGGTGACTTAGTTTTAAAAACCCTAGGCCGTGTCTTGCAAAAAGATCTGCGCCTTGAAAACGTTGCTTGCCGCTATGGCGGTGAGGAGTTCTCGGTGATTTTCCGCGGATTAAAATGGGACGCCGTCGCTCAAATCGCCGAGCGGATTCGAAAAGGCGTTGAAAATGAAAGTTTCACCTTTAAAGAACATACTTTCAAAGCGACCATCAGCATTGGAATCGCAACCCTGGAAGAAAACAATTTAGACACTTACGAAGATTTGATTCATCGCGCGGACGAACATATGTACGAAGCCAAAGAAACTGGCCGAAACCGTATCGTCGCAAAAGCAATTTCTTAATTTTGGCGTTTTAATTTAGGAATCGGATTGCCCACAGTCGAAGGGGGCATTGCCGCATTTTCTGCCGCTTCCGCTTTGAGTGCGGTTTCTAAGTCGGATTCGAGGATAAAACCAAGAGTATCGGTATAGGCCGCTCCCATGCCACAAATTTTGACTGGTACAATCCGCGAATTTTTGAGCTTCGCAGGCTCATTCTTGAAATGAACCCATCTAGGAATAAATCTGCGATCGTTCACTTCGTAAATCTTTGCAATGTCTCCGAAGTTACTGAAGTCTCTCGCAGGTCCTAATCGCATAAAATGCTGACTGCCTTTGACGGTTGTCAGCAAGGGACTTTCTTTTGAAAGCGCTTCCCAACCCGCTTTGGGATCCTTTTCGAGAAGGTCGACGAACGGGAGAAATAATGAGGGGTCTTTGTAAATGGGGAGCTCTCTTTTAAGAGCGAATTCTTCACACGACACGTGTGTGTATTCCGTTAAAACTTGGGTCTGAGCTGCGAAAATCAAAGAAGAAAACATCAAAAGCAAAAGCTTTTTCATTTGGCTTCCTGAGTTAGCCTTTCTATCTCTTCACCGAGCTTGATAAGAACTTTTTCTTGCACGATCTGCATCGGTTCCTCAAAAAGAGCACCTGCCGCTTTCGTATGGCCTCCCCCACGGATCGTCATACTACGCGCAATCTTGGCGACATCCAGACACCCTTGCGAGCGAAAGGAGATTTTCGTGCTCCCATCCTTTAGTTCAAATAACAGAACAGCGACTTGGATCCCACGAGTTAAGAAGAGATGGTCCACTATTCCTTCACGATCGTCTTCATCCGCCTCAAATTCGCGGAGCATCTTCTGGGAGAGCGACGAGACGATAATCTTGCCTCGGTGTTTGAGTTCCGCTTTTTCAAGCGTCGCCGCAAGCAGTTTTAAACTTCCGTAGGTGCGCTCAAGCATCCCTCTTTCACCCACTCGGGTAAAATCAAAATCGGATCGCAAAAGCTTTGCCGCTAACTCCATCACTTCAGGAGTGGTGTTTGCATGTCTGAAAAAACCTGTGTCAAAGATCAGTCCCAAGTAAATATGCTGAGCAAAGGCCGTATCGACGGGATATTCAAAACCCTTAGTTTGGGAAATATAGTAGACGAGTTCTGTCGTCGCAGAGGCGTCGGGTTCGACCATCTTAATGGTATAAGGGTAATCACAGCTCACTGCGTGGTGATCAATAAAAACTTTTGTAGGGCATTGGTCGTACATGGCTTTCACGCGCCCTGCCCGGTCAATTCCACCATCGACGATAATTCCTAAATCAAACTGACTTGATTTTCCAGTGGCGGCGTATTTTTCTGGAGTTAAAGAATGTTCGGCATCGGGAAGAAACTGATACCGGAGCGGAAGCTCTTCATCGTTGATGATATAGATCTCGCAAGAATACTTATTGCGAAGCATTCTTCGAAGTGCCAACTGCGCGCCGATAGAATCTCCATCTGCCGCCCCTGGAGCCGTAATCAGGACCCGCTTGGCAGATTTCAGAGCTTTTTCAAACTCAATTAACTCATTTTGAAATTTCTGTGCGTCACGCATAATCTTAAGACACAAGGGTATAGCATAAAAGCTTCAAGGATAACAGAATAGCTCAAAAAACCATTGAATTACAAACGGTTATGATGAGCTCGCTCGTCGCTATTTTCCGAGCAAGATTGCAATCGCGCGAGGCGTTTGATTTTTCGAGAAATAAAGGTATGTGAACTTTAAGATCTCAAAGCCTCCCCAGACCAAATAAGCTCCCGTGACTGCATCGTGGGTGGATGTGAAAATGAACTGGACAAGCCACAACGCAAAAATCATAAACGCATCCATGAGAGAAAACTCCAGATCTAAAAGGAGAATTACTCCCAACGCGGATTGTACGATCGTCAAAAGGAGCTCCTTGCGATGAAAATCGTCTAAAAAAACTGGCTCAAACCGACCGAGAGACAAACTATAAACTAAGGGAATCATCGCCGCTAACATGGTCCATTGGTTGATATTGCTGTTCACCATGTTCATGACGGCCATAGGAGCTTTTTTCGTCTGACGGGCCCAGTTGAAAGCCGTCACCTTTTCTGGGAATTCAGAGAGAAACGGTGCCACCCATTGCACAAATACAAAGGTTGAAACACCCAAACTGATAGACCAACTTTCCAGTGTGTTTAGAAAGGGGTGAACTGAGAAATAAAGCGCGATTCCTCCAAGTAAAAACATCCCAATCGTTGCAAAAATTCGGGAAGATCTCGGCAGCGCGGCGACTTTCGCCGCGACCCAAGGAAGGTCCTCTTCCTCTTCTACTTCATGTGCCGGCAGTCTGGCTAAGATAAACAGATACACTCCATAAATGAGGATGAGCCAGAGCGAATCCACTGAGCTCAGAGTCGCCTTCCACCAAACGAGGATGAAATACGCGACGGAAATCGCTAAAAAGAGAACGCTTAAGTAATCCTCTCTATCGAGCTCGATTTTTTGGATCCACTTCTTTTCCTTCATTCCTTTAGAAAAGAAATGGACAAAGAAGATCATCGGCCATCCCAGTCCGACGAGAAGTCGTAACGACCCTGTGAGGTTTGCAATCATCAAATCTCGTTCTTGATTCCAGGCGATCGTCGCTTCCACTGCAAATTCAGGTAAAGTTTGAAGCCAGGCCAGGATGCTGAGCGCAAGGGCTCGAGACATAAAGGTTTGCGCGGCCTCCGCCGCCCAGCCAATGATAAAGGCTGATAATAGAATGACAATGAGGCTCCAGCTTTCTAAAAGAACTTCCATGTCTTATCCTTCCATAGGCCCTCGGGCCCTTCATTAAGTCACATTAAAAACTGTCTGACTAAACTACACAAGGCAGCCCTTTTCCGTCATTAAAAAAGCCATTCCCTTGATAGTTCCCGTATTCTGGCGGTCTTCTCTATCCTGGGAGGGGCGAGCTCCTCATTTCTCGCCCGGCACTGCCCTTGCACAAGCCACAGGTAGGCTGATGGGGCACGTGTGCAACTTCACCCCGATGCGTAGGCGCTCTCGATTAGAACGCGCTCTAGACTGAGATGACAGACAAATGAATTTTAAGTCGGCTTTAAAAAATCTATTCCAATGGGAAACCGAGTCGCCGTCATACGACCGAATGACCCGTGAAATTAAAGGCAGCATCTTTACATTGCTTGCCCTTTTCGAGTTGATTGCACTCACGTCCTATTTGCCGTTAGACAGTTTTAATCTTTTTAGCGGTCGAATTGACCACATTAACAATTTAGCCGGAATCGTCGGTGCAATTGTCGCGGAATGGTTTTTGGGAACGATAGGAATCATGGGTTATAGCGTGATTGTTCTCACATCTTTTCTCGCCATTTGTGCTTTTCGAGGTGTTCAGATTCGAAGTCAAAAGACGCGGATTATCGGCGTCACTCTTGCTTCAATTTTAGGAGCTATCGCATTTTTTCTTGCAATGCATGACACGACGCCTGAAGCGAGCCTTCTTCAAGGCGGATATGTCGGAAAGATTTTAGGCGTTTTTCTTTCGCACTACTTTAATACCACAGGGGCTCTTTTACTCGTATTGGGTGGCTTTGTGATGACAATCTTAGTGACAACGACTTATTCGTTCATGAATCCTGTCATGAAAGCGATGGGAATTGAAGAGACCGTTCAAGTAAAAGTCTTGAGAGCCGATCTCGAGGAAAAAGCTCCCGAAGTAGCTCCGAAAAAAGCGGCCGTTGTTGAGAAAAAAGTGGCCGCCGTTCCAGAAGCAAAACCAAAAAGCCGCCGAAAAAAGAAGACAGATGCCAAAGCGGCTGAACTGCATCCGAGTGAAGAGATCACGGCATTAATCGAAGTGCCTGCGGGTGGAGACGATAACGCGACTGAAAGTGCCGCTGCTTCTTCTGGCGAATTCGAATTTAAAGAACTCATTCCCGTTACGACCAAATATACTTTTCCTACTTCTCGGCTTTTGAAAAATGCGCCGTCGGTGAAGAAGCTCTCTAAAGGTGAGATTAAAACGATTGCTCAGCAACTTTGCGAGCATCTTCTCTCCTTTCAAATTACGGGCGATATCGTCGCGGTCTCGACAGGTCCCGTCCTTACGACTTACGAATTTAAACCGAGCGCGGGGATTAAGCTCAGCAAAATTGCAGCTCTTCAAGATGATCTCGGGGTTGTGCTTGGAACGAACGAGCTCCGAATTGTAGCGCCGATTCCAGGAAAAACTGTGGTGGGGATTGAAGTTCCTCGAAAGGAAATCGAGACAATTTCCTTAAAAGATCTTGTGGCATCGAAAGAGTTTCAGAATAAAAAATTGCGTCTCCCCATTGCTTTAGGCAAAACGACTGACGGCACGATGGCGTTTGGCGATATGGCCGCAATGCCACATCTTCTTGTCGCCGGTTCGACCGGATCTGGGAAATCCGTTTTTGTGAACTCTTTGATTATGAGTCTGATCTATCGACTGAGCCCTCAAGAATTACGCATGATTTTGGTCGACCCGAAGATGTTAGAATTAAATGTTTTTGATGGACTCCCTCATCTCGTAACGAACGTCATTACAGACAATCGAATTGCGTTCAACGCGCTCAGCTGGGCTGTTTGGGAGATGGACCGTCGGTATAAACTGATGGCGGAAACGGGTTCGAAGAATATCGACTCTTATAATGAGAAACAAAAAGGAAGCGATAATAAGCTTCCATTCTTGGTGATCATCGTGGACGAGTTAGCAGATCTGATGATGTCAGGCGGAGAAGCGGTGGAAATCGCCATTACCCGATTGGCACAAAAGGCCCGAGCCGCAGGAATTCACATGGTTCTTGCAACACAGCGTCCTTCGACGGATGTCGTGACGGGTTTGATTAAAGCCAACGTCCCCTCTCGAATCGCCTTTAAAGTTCCATCCGGAATTGACTCCAGAACGGTTCTCGATACCGGGGGTGCTGAAGACCTTATCGGACGCGGAGATTGCTTAATGGTCTCCCCAGCTGCTCCTCTACGCCGCATGCACGGTACCTTCGTCACCGAAGAAGAACTCAAACGAAGTGTCAAATTCGCCATCGACGGCAAAGACCACTCCCAAAACTACATCGACTTCTCCGGCAAAAACCCCGCTTTCGACGAAAAATAACGGGGACGGAAATTCCTCCCGTGGACCTAACGTAAAAGTCATTTATTTTTTAGTAGTCTGACACCTTTAGGTTCGCATACAACAAAGCTTCGATGAATTTTCGATCGGTACAAAAATGGGTGCTTTTGTTTCTCTTGGCGGCAGTTGGGCTGTATGGTCGCTATGATTTTTACACTGAACCTGGGATTCGGGCTTCTTGGCGGGCCATCGTAGTCTCGTGGGTAAGTTTGCTTTTGTGGATGCCTCTGATTTACGTTTCTCTTCAAGCATTTTTACCCTCAGCGAAAAAAATAGTTTGTACGGCGTTCTTCGTTGTCAGTATTTTTCCTTGGGGATGGTTAGGATATGGGGTCAGTCCTTCTTTAAGGTGGATGGGGAGGATTCCAGATACTTCTTCTGCAAAACCAAACTTGCAGTGGTTGCCAGCGGCTTTCAACGATTATCCTTTGATCCCAAATGAAGCATTTTTATTTGGGTTACTGCTTGTTGCGGGTTGGGTATTTATCCAAATTTATTTCACAGAAAAAAAATGGGCGAGGGTAATTTGGTTTTTGATTTTAGTGCAAGGCTTTTTGCATCTGTCTTTGCATTCCCCTTATTCTTACCTTCCTCATTTCGAAAATTCGGCAGCAGCCAATCACTGGTATCATACCCATTTATTTCCTGAACAAAGAGGAGCTGTAAACGAAGACGGTTATTGGTTTTGGTTTAGCGAAACGCTTTATCTTGGGAATCCGGGCACCTTGTCTTTGTTTTGGGGGAGGCTATTGCCACATTTTTTATCCTCGAGATTCACCGTATTTTTTCACCCTCTCCATGTTTGGATCGCACTCAATACGCTCACTTGGTTTCTATCGGTCATGGCACTCCGATATTTAGGACGATGGCTCTTCTCAAAACGCGTGGGTGATATTGCTGGCGTGATTGCTTTGTCTTCTCCAGGTCTTATTGTTTATTTCGCGCAAGCAAAACCCTATGCCTTTGCGTTTTCATTTATTGCGATCTTTTTAGCACTTTGGGTAAAACTTCTTGTAGAACAAACTCCCAGTTTTTGGCGTTCGGTTTTTATGGGACTTGTTTTGGGGATCTTACTTCTCAGTTATGAATTTCAGCCCTGGCTTTTAGTCATTCCCATTTTAGGAAGGCTTCACCGATTAAATTATCGTTACCTCCTCGTGTTGTTAGGGGTAGGGATTGGGATCTGGGTGGGTTTTGGAGCAGTGGTGAGACACTTACCTGGTATCGATGTTCACCCTACTTTCCAAGGGGGTTATGGAAACCCCACTGAAAATCTTCTCCACATTTTATTTTCTGGAGACGTGAATTTAATCTTATCCATTCTGTCGGAAGCATTAATCGCGTGGGGGAAACTTTCATTCCACGCCTTTTCTACTGTTTTACCTTTCGCAATCCTGAGCCTTTTTTATTTAAAACGCAGGAACGTTCATTCGATGACCCCATTGGTTTTCATCGCTCCCGCTTTAATTGCTTGTCTCTCTCTTTCTTTTACTCAGCAGACTCTTTACTTCCAATTTGGAAGAACCGTCTTCGGTGCCTATGTGGGAATATACTTACTTGCGGCCTTGTCGCTTGCTGCGTTGATTGAGAAACAAAAGAAGTGGGGATTCTCTATTTCCGTGGTTCTTCTTTTCGCAAACTTTATTCACTGGAATTTAGACGTTTGGGGACATCCCTGCATCTATTTTCACTGGTTTTACGGAAATCCCGGTTTCGCGCCCTGATCTTTTCAATTTGAAGGGACGGAGGTTAGTATTTCGCTTTAAATTTACGCTTCAGGAATTTAGTTACTGAGATGATCCCGTGTTTAGTTCCGTTTCAGCACTGCCTCTCGTAGAAGATGAAAGCAAGTATTTTCATATCGACTACTAAACGAATAAGGGACTGACTTTCGCCAGTCCCTTAAACTCACCCCCCAACAAAATGTCGAACTTACGGATTCTCTGCTTTCCACGCCTGAAGTTTATCAAACTTCGCCTTCGTGATCCGCGTGCCTCGGTTGAAACCGTCGAAACCATTGGTGTGAATTCCGAAAATTTTTCTCTCATTATTTTGAGAGAGAAATCGGTAAATCGCACTGCCGCTATTTCCCTTATAAGTGTCACAGAGATAGGTAAAAAGATCTGTGCTCACAGATTTCGTGGGACAGAACGAGTGCCACATTGTGCCCTTAGGTTTATCACCCGGATATCCATTGATATTGATACTCATAGAACTGATGGAATCGTCGTAGGCATACGCCATCCATCCGACTTGATTCCCAATGGGTTTTTCTAGGATCACGACCGCAATATCCCATTCGGTTTTTTTCTGTTCTGTGTAGGCTTTATTTGCAATCGCTCGGACCCATTTCACGGTTCCGTAAGGTTTCACATCACCGTTTTGCCCAGGAGAAAAACTCAAATTTTGATTCCAAGCTTTTTTCTCAAGATTGTAGACACAGTGGGCAGCAGTCACCACCATTCGAGGTCCGACAAGCGTTCCTGTGCACCCCAATTCCAATCGACCAATGGTGCGGTTTGGGTAGCTCGTCGTATCGAAAATCCGTTTGCGCTCATCAGTTCCTTGCACTTCATCAAAAATATCTTCTTCTGTCGCCACGCCATCATTCAAAACACCCCGATAGCTTTCCGAAGCTGAATCTAAACTGTCAAAAATATTCGACTGATGGGAAAGAACGGTTTCATTCCCTTGATTATCGACGACAACACTATCGAGATTGATAAACTCGGTCGAAAGAGTATTGTCTGCAAGCCCCATCGCACAAGACCACAATGCAAAATTAAACAGAAAAAACGATTTGATTTTCGGTGTTTTGATTCGGTATTTCATTGAAGTGTCCCCATGTTGTTGAATAAATCTGTTACCCCACAATCATGAAGAGCAAATTAAATGCCAGAGGCACCCCCGCGCCCAGCTTGGTTCTTCGAGGACAGAGACCGGTGCTAAACGACACCGATCCCCTATTCACCAAAACTTTTTTACGCTTTATCGCAAATCCAGATTTTCTCGAAACACTGCGTAGATTTTGATCTCACAGACGTAGGGACAGCCAGAAATTTTCAAGGGAATAAGTCCCGTCGGTTTCACCAAAAAGTCTGGGATGTAAGCAATCGCTCTCCCATCCCGGACTAGTTGAGTTAAAAGAAATAGACTGGGCGAAAGATGAAGAATTTTTCTCTTAAATTTATCATCACGCCAGCCATCCGCTGAAGCACTCGGCCCAATTCCTTGCCCGAAAGCATTTTCTTGCGCCAATACAAAAGGATATTCCAGAATCTCCTCCACAGGAATCACCTTGCCCGCGTTTGCTCTAGCAGCGAGCGTGTGTCTAGCACCAATACAAGTTAGAAATTGAGACGCCCCGATCTTAATCGAGCGCAAGTCTCTAGGTCTTTCTCCCGTAATCACTGCGATATCGGAACGCTTCTGTCTAAGCTCATTCAGCGCATCTGTCTCAGAGGCGCTATGATACGAAAGATGTACAGTCCCTCCCTTTTCAGACCACTTCGACAAATAATCTTGCGAGGCAAAAGCCAGTAAGGATTCCGGTCCGATGACTCTTAACGAGATATTAGAATTTAAAGCCTGAACATCCTTTTGAGTGGAGTCCGCAAGTGCCAATAGTTGAATAGCTCTTTCTTTTAAAAGAGTCCCTTCCCTCGTTAAAAAGATGTTCCGTCCCCGTTTTTCAAATAAAGAGACGGCGAGCTTTTTTTCCAAACGCGTTACTGCCTTACTTAGGGAAGGAGGAGAAACCCTCAGCCGAAGGGCAGCCTGATGGAGATTCTCCGTCTCCGCCACACCCAAAAAATAGCGCAATTCAAACATTTCCATAAACGAAACAATAACAGACGAAAATATTCTTTTAAAGAAATAATTAGAAGTCGAATATTAAAACTTAAACATCCCAAAAAGTTTGGGAAAACTGAAGGAGCAAAAAATGAAACTAAAACTACTGGCACTACCGTTGGCGTCTCTCATCACCCAAGTCTCAGCTGACGTGAATGCAGTCACCGAGCCGCCGCAAAGCGAAAAACCCTCGCAAAAGGAAACCCTGCAACTCAATTCAAGAGCACTACTCGAGAATAGCTGGGCGCGGGTTCCGATGAGCTGTAAAGACAGAAGCTTTCCGTTTGACGCTTTAAAAGTAGAGAACGAAATCATTCCCGCACGTCTGCTTCATTTCCATGAGGGAGTCTTGTCGTGAGTTTTCAGGTCATAAAACTTTCGCCTCAACAAAAAGAAAACCTCCGCCTTCGCACCTCTCGCGAAGGCGAGGCTTTTTCATTTCGAACAAGTCCCAAGGACGCATCGATGATCGCAAGCATCGGAATTTCCCAAGAGATCGGGACGCAAAACGACGAGCTCGCGAGGTTCCTGTATGATGGGCACACAGGAACTCTCATTCCTAAAAAATCTCTCCGATCAGAACTCATTCAATTCAAAGATCTCATCGGCGTCCGCATCTGGGCGTTAGAGGTCGAGCATCTTGAAATCCGCTTTCCAAATGTTCGTGGATTTTTCCATCCCGGTCTCGCCGGAAAACCCAAAGAAGACTTAAAGCAGCTCATTCTCTTCCCTGAAATCGTCGCCAAATATCTCGAGACTGAAAACATCGAAGCCATGATTGTCAGATCTTGGGCAAATAATACCGTATTCGGCGGTTATACGAGCTCGCAGCCTTACTACTTCACTAACATTTGGGAACTTGCAAATCTTGACGCTCTTCGATATTCCGACCTCGTAAGCCGAAGACAGATTCCGTTCCTGGGCACCCACGATTTAGTGGCCCACATCGCGGGAACTCAAAGTTCCGATTGGGACGAAGTGTCTGTTTATGGAAATGAACTAAAACAACATTTAAGTCATTATTTTCGAGACGCGAAAAATCCCAGTATGAGTGCTCTCATCTTGCCCTATATGGCGGGAATCATGCTCGACGATCTCGCACAGCCCCCTTGTTATGGTGCCCTGACCCGACGTCATGTCTTAGCAGAGATTATCAAAAAAATTGACCCTGACGTGATTTCCCCTCGGGAAAGCCGCACTCAATTTAGGTTTCCAGAAAGTTATGAGAAAATCATTCAACTCGCACGATTTTCAGACGAAAAAACCGTCCTTCAACAAACTCGTCCGCTAATCGACCAACTCGTTGAAGAAATTTATGCAGGTTCTTTTCGAAATTAATTCCAAAAAGGACCGTCTTTAGGTTTCTGAGAAGACTCATTTACGATCAGAGTAAACTGTTTTTTAAGACGTTCGCGTTCCATCTCTTTTTTGCTTTTACCGCCCCAACCGCCACCGCCGGGAGGATTGATATACCGCAAGTAGATGTAAGCGCCACCAACTACCATTCCGCCGATATGAGCAAAATGAGCGACGTTGTCTTGAGTGCTCGACTGAACGCCCGTAATCAGCTCAATCCCCGCCATCACAAGCACAAAATACTTTGCTTTCATCGGAAAAACAAAGAACACCAAGAAATACCGATTCCCAAAAAACAAAGCGTAGGCCGCTAAAATTCCGTAGATAGCACCACTCGCCCCGACAATCGGATTCAAACTCTTCGCAGGGTCATTAAATAAGACATTGATACCGTAATTAAAAAGTCCCGCGCCGACGCCCGCCAAAAAGAAAAAGAAAACAAATTGCTTCGTCCCTAAACGCTGTTCAAGCTCGGCACCAAAATACCACAGAATCAACATGTTCAAGAGAAGATGCAAGGGATGGCCATGCATGAAAATATAAGTCACAAACTGCCACAACCATAAATTCAGCTTGATCCGAGCCGGCACAAGCCCTAAGTACTCATTTAAATAAAACTCTTTGATATGAATTAAAGCAAAATCAAAGAAGTATAAACCGACGCACAAGAAAACGATGATCTTAATCGCTTGAGTCATCGGAGGGACAGGGCTGATTTGATCGTAACGATTGTTCATGAGTGTTCAATTTCTTCCAACTCCACAAGAACTCCGCCCATGCTTTTAGGATGGATGAAAAGAGCTTTTCCACGAGCGGCCTTGCGAATTCCGGGAGGCAGAATTTCTGCCCCGCTTTTTTTTAGTTTTAATTCCCATTGCGGTAAATCTTTCACTTCAAAACAAAGATGGTGAATTCCACCCATCGATTTCTTCTCGAGAAATTTTGAGATGGGGCTTTCAGTGGAAGTCGGTTCCAAGATTTCAAGACGTAATTCCGACGAGGTAGCCATGGGTAACATCGCAGCTTTTACTTTTTCAGTGGGGACTTCGTGAATCGTTTCAATCTCGAATTCAAGCACCTTGAGTTTTTCAAAAACGTCTTTAATACTGGGGTTTGCAATCGCAATATGTGACAACTTCAGGGACATGAGGCAATTCTCCAGATTGTTCAAAGAAGCAAAGCTATTATCGAGAATGCCTCAATTATTCAATCATTTTCCTGAATGGAATTTGTTTCTTCTTCCTTGATGAGCTGAGGCTTAGCATTCTGAATCGGAAGATTATTGATCCGGTTCGTCTCATCAATTTTCTGCTCTCGCAACTTTACGGCATTATCTTCTTTCCCAGCGACACATCGGGAAAAAGCGGACATTCCTCCCTTGGCCTTTTCAGACTCACATTCCGCTTTAAAAGTTTTTAACACATCGGCAGTGACTTTAGGACCGTTCCAATTAGGATTCTCATTTGCAGGGCCCACTTTATCAAAAAAGCCGGGAGTAAACGCGTCCAAGACATTCGGATTGGCAGGTTGCCTACCCTGCTGTGCTTGAGGTTGAGCGGCAGGCGCGCTTCCACTCTCTGCCCATCCCACAATAGAAAAGCATACCAATAAAATAATGACCTTCAATTTACACCTCTACTACCCGTGATTAAAAAAGCGTATAGACGAAAGGCGAAATAGCTGAGCCTTCGATTAAAAACAGAAGTAACCCGAGCGTTACGAGAACTAAAACGAGAGGCAAAAGCCAAAACTTCTTTCTTGTTCTTGCAAAGTCCCATAACTCTTTCATGGCGGAATTTTTCGAGTTGTCCATATGTCGGAAGGCCTCCAAACTCTTATTGTACCGAATGACATAATGCGGAGCAACTGAATTGAAACTTACGCACTTAGTCAGTGTCAAGATTTTTGACGATTTCGTTATTTTTACTCTTAAAATGGAAAAATTTTAGTCACTCATGGTAGACTCCTGAAATTCATGAAGGCACTTTTTTTAATCTTTCTTCTATGTTTTTCCACTCTAATTTTATCTGCCGATGAAGAGACTCTCAGATGGCAAAAGTCCGGCGACGAAGATGGGATTTCGACTTTCTACCGAAAGATGCCTGGCAGCCCTCTCTATGCTTTAAAGGGCCTTGGAAATATCGACGCGCCTCTTTGGAAAGTCGCCTCGGTTCTCCTCGATACGAAGAGAGCCTTTGAATGGGTCGACAGCCTCGAAGAATCGACGATGCTAAAACGCCTTAACCCGTTTACCTATATCGAGTACAATCACATCAGAACGCCCTTCATTTTAAAAGATCGAGAATTTGTCACCCAAGTCGAAATCAAAATCGATCCCGATAAGAAAAGTTTTTCGTTGAACTATTCGCCTACAAGTCTCCCCGGACCCAAAACAGATTTTGTGCGAGGTGAAATCGCATTCGGCATTATGAAATTAACTTCGATTGAAGGCGGGAAAAAAAGTTTTATCGATGGCGAACTCCACTGCGATCCCAAAGGATCGATTCCGAACTGGGTCGTCAATCTCTTTCAGAAAAACTGGCCCCGCAATACGATCGAAGGAATTCGCAAACAGGCCGCGAAGAAAAACATCGCCATTCCCGAAGAGTTTAAAACCGTCATTGAAAAAACGACTCGCTTCTAAGTCGCGCTTTTGATTTTCTTCCAAGTCAGGATCCCGAGGCCGAAAGCGCCCTTCCCCTGCAAAACCAAATGACCTTTTTCGTCCCAAGAAGGAAGACGGCTTAACCTTCTACCGACCCAACTCAGATCACTCGCAATTTCCACTTTGTGGACCAAATCTTTTTCGGTGATTTCGTAAGGGCCAGAATAAAAAAGAAATGCCCTGTCGGGAGGTTTGATTCCTACAGGTGCTTTCTCAACATCAAAATTGAGGGCGCCCGACATCAACCCTTCCACAGAGTAGAAAAGATATCCTCTCGAAATGGGCGTCCAATCCCATACCTCTCCCGTGGGGGGCTTCACCTGGTAACCTACCAAAGCATACGTCCCAATCAGTTTGTCTCTTTCAATGCAGTATAAAGCGTTCGGTGCCATCGGGAGTGAGAATAGGCACTTTGCCCTTTTACAGCAAGAATTTGTTCGCCCTGCCCAAAATCGTCACTCTCGTAGGCTTCGGCAGGCATGAAGACCCATGGCATACAGCTTGCTCACTCAGCATGAGATGTCGTCCTATGGACGGCCGTAACCGAAACGATTTAGGGGTATCCAATGGCAAGACGTAAAAAAGAATTAGTCGAATTAGACGGTGTGGAAGAACTCGAAACTTCATCGGACGAAAGTGCCGAAAATGAAACAAATGAAGCAGAACTTTTAAACGACTCTCAAACTCGCAATATTTCCCTTTCGGAAGTGGAAGCCGTTGCAGAAGAAAGCTCCGAAGAAGTTGAAGCAAAAGACGAAGAAGACAAGCCAAAACGTCAAAGAAGAAGCCGTCGCAAACCCGCAGAAACCGAAGCGGTCGGCACTGAAATCGCTTCCGAAACAAAAACTGAAAAAAATTTAAAGAAAGAAATGGATGCCGCCTGCAAAGCCATCGAAAATTCGATGGAGTCGATGGTAAAGCAATGGAGTGCGGTGAAGGAAGTCACAACGACCATCACTCAGAACCTCGAAAAGATTTCGACGCAAGTTCAATCGAAAACAGGCCAGTCTTTAGATGAGTTTTTACTGCCTAAAAAAGAAGAAAAGCCTTCTTTTCTGACTAAATTTGCAATCTGCGCGAGTGTCGTTGCGACATTGCTTTCCGTTCTAAGCTTAACGATGTCTCAAAATGCACGACAATCCATCATCAGTGCTGAACTCTCAAAAAGCGCTTCGCAATCGGTCGCAAGTTCGCAAAATAATAACGCCGAAGTCGCTTACACCGGACTGAAAAAATCCGAAAAAGTGCGCAGCCGCCGATAGTTGACTAAATTTGAAATTCATGTGAAAGCTTCTCGCCTACCAGGGGAAATCCGGTGTGAATCCGGTACTGTGCCGCAACGGTGAAAGTCCGAATGCCTGGTAAAACAAATCCCGAGCAGGAGACACATGAAAACCCTTTTTCTATTTTTTACTCTTTCATTATTTGCAGCGGATGAAATTCCAACCATTGAAGTCACGGCGCAAAAAATTTCGCCCGTGGGTTTAGCTCAATCGCTTCCGTCGTCTGTATCGATCAGTCGGGAAGATATCGAGTTAAAACAATACAAAACAGTTTACGAAGCCCTTCGAGACATCCCCGGAGTAGATGTTCTAGCCGCTAATCGTTCTCAAACGACTTCAATTTTCATTCGGGGATCAAAATCTGAGCAAACCCTTGTCTACGTCGACGGCGTTGAATTTAATGATCCCACCGATCCGGGAAGAGGCCCTGACTTAACGTTCTTGGATGTCTCAAACGTCGAGAGAATCGAAGTCATTCGCGGTGCGCAGTCTGTTTTATTTCCGGGAGTGGGTGGAGTCATTAATATCGTCACTCGCTCTGGGTTTAACCAAAAGCCCGAAGCCTCGCTTAAATTAGAAGGCGGTTCTTTCGGAACCGTGAATGGCGGCTTTCATCTGATCGGAAGCGAAAAGGATTCACTCTATTATTCTTTATCAGGGACGGGTTCTCGCTCTGACGGACTTTCAGCTTCAGTCACTGGGACTGAAAAAGATGGCAATTCAAATATCGGATTCTCTTCAAAACTCGGCAAAATTGTAGCAAAAGAAACCCGCGTCGAGCTCACCACTCGATACTACGACGCAAAACAAGATTTAGATCTCGTACCCGTCGATACGCCGAACTATCAATCAAATCAGCAAAATCTTTTAATCCGTTTGCAAGCAAACTCACGCCGAGGAATGTGGGAGCCGACGCTCGGAATTTCGACCCGTTTTATCGACCGAAAAAGTCTTGATTACGGCTCTACCCCCAATACACGCTCTATTTCGAATGGCGGAATCTATAAAGCCGATTGGATCAATCGGTTTAAACTTTCCTCCGACCATCAACTGACTCAAGGATTGGAATACCAATTCGAAAAGGCCAATATCCAATCTGATTTCGGAATGGGAAAGAAGGAAACAGACGCGTCTACAAAACTCTCTTCTTTCTATCTTCAATACGACTACCTTCAAAAAGAAGGTTTCTACGCAACCGTAGGAGCGCGAGCCGACTACCATAGCCAATTCTACCTTCAGCATATTGAACGAATCGCACCCGGCTATTTTTTTAAAACAACCGGAACGACCCTGAGAGGTGCACTCGGAACAGGGTTTAAATCTCCTTCGCTCTACCAACTTTTCGGCGAGTTCGGCAATTCGCGTCTTGATCCAGAAACGGCCCTTTCGTCCGACCTAGGGGTTGAACAAAATCTTTTTACAAAACGTCTCACTCTGCTTGTCACTTACTTCAGAAACGACTTAAGAAATCTCATCGACTTCGATTTTGCATCAAGCAAGTACGTGAATGTCAGCAAAGTCCTTTCTCAAGGTTTTGAAAGCTCCCTCTCTTGGGTCGCGACCGACAATATCAAACTCGAATCGCAATACACTTACAACGAAACACGCGACGCAAATACTCAAGAGATTTTATTGCGACGACCCAAGCATAAAATCAAGACGTCACTTGTTTACTCGAATGCAGACTTTGAATGCGTTCTCGACCATCTTTTGGTAGGAAGTCGAACGGACATTGATCCGACTTCGTTTAAAAAACTTGAGATGCCAACCTATCATCTTGTAAACCTATCTGCCGCTTATTCACTCTTTCAAACAACGCGAATTTTTGCTCGGCTCGAAAATCTCTTAAACACCCAGTACCAAGCCATCAATGGCTACACGTCGGCCGGCCTTAGCTTTTTTATCGGAGTGAAACAAACACTTTAAATGCACTGGATTGTTTTTTTGATTCTCTCACTCTTCGTACACGGGTTACTATTGACTCGTTTGCCAATCCATTCCAAAAATCCCGAGATTGCTTTTAAACGGGGTGAAATCGCAATGGAGCTACTCAAACCGCACTCGTCCCTACCTTCAGCTAGAGCCAAAGGCCCAAGGGAAGGAACTCTTTCTCCCTCGACGAACACCGCTGCAACGGAAGGCTCCTCGCCTCAGACCATTGGAATTTCTACAGGAACGGAACTTGGCATTACATCGCCCGAGTACCCTCTTTCGAGCCAAAAAAAAGGGGAAGAAGGAGATGCCATTATTCATTTCAATTTAAATTCAAAAGGCGAGTGGGTTACAGCAGACATCGAACTTTCCACTGGATTTTCATCGCTCGATGATTCCGCATTAAACGCCATTACAAACCATTACGAGAAAGCGAAAGATCCGTCTCCTCCACTTTCCCCATTCCGCGTAAAATTTAAATTCCGTCTCAAAAAATAAAAGGCAGGCTTTTTTAGGCCTGCCTTTTAAAGAATTAAATTTTCTAGTCTTAAGCGGCTTTTTCAGCGCCTTTTGCTTTGGCCGGTTCCATCGTTTTGGTCAGCGCGAAGAGCTGAACGTTGAGCTGATAAACAGCATCGTTCGGGCTCTGAGTCGCAGACGATTTGACGGAGAGAATGAGCTCCTGAATTTTACTTTTCAGTTCATTCACTTTGTCGAGCGGCAAGCTTAAGGTAACGCTTTCGAAATCTTGCGTTTCAGGACCTTGGGTATAAAGACTTTGAGCGGCAAGTTCTGCCATTTGCTCGAAGTGAATCTTTTGTCCCATGGCTGCAGTTTCGGTATCGATTTCGTTATTCTCAATCGCTTCGATGCAGTTGTCGGCACCGACGGCGATGAAGTTTAACTTCATCAATAATGCAACTGAGGCCGTCGCTTCAGCTTCAGTGATATTCGGAACCAAGCTTTGTGCAATCAAAGCAGGA
>CALCZU010000145.1 GCA_937903155.1 uncultured Bdellovibrionales bacterium | reverse complement strand
ATGCAGACGTTAAAGTCGTTTTTCCATGATCCACATGGCCAATGGTTCCCACGTTCACATGGGGCTTTTTTCTTTCAAACTTTGCTTTCGACATTTTCTTCTCTCCAAGTTGCTTTCACTTGCCGCGATCAAAGATCAGCCCCTATGGCCCCTCTTCGACGTTTAAATGGAGCCCTCGACCGGATTTGAACCGGCGACCTCTTCCTTACCAAGGAAGTGCTCTACCTACTGAGCTACAAGGGCAAAAAACGCGGCAGAATTCAAGGCTTACTGTTTTAGCGAAAGTAATTCGGGATGTCGAATAATATTAATGTGCTTTTGTAGGGAATCCATTGAGTAGGAAGGGAAGTGCGGGTTTTGGCCGGCCGAAAACCCTATTTCTTCATGAATTCAATGAAATAGTGGCATAATTCGGAGATGAAATACTTCTGTATCGTCTTTGCGATGACTTTATGTGTGGCCTGTACCCGAGCGCCGGTAAAAAAACGGGCTGATGCGCTTAAGAAAAGCTCGCGAGACCTCTCGCTCACGGACGATCTCTCGCTTCCATCGCTCGCAGAAGCGATCCGCAGAGAAGCCGCCGTTTGGAAGGCGAAGCCTGTTGAAACCGGAAAGGCAGTCTTTGGACAAAAAATCATTTCCTCGAAAACTTATGCAGCGGCTTTAGAATACGCCGCCCAAGCCGCCGAAACGAGTGCGGATAAAGAAAGTTTTCTTGCCGTGATTAAGCGCGATTTTGATTTTTACGAAGCCTATGGACTCAACGACTGGTCCAAGGTTCTTTTGACGTCCTACTTTGAACCTGAACTCAAAGGGTCTTTAAAAAAATCAGACGTCTTTTCCCAACCTCTTTACAAAACTCCCTCCGATCTCGTTGAAGTGGCTTTCTCTCGGAGTGATGAACGTTTCGCCGATCTCGGACAATTGCGCGGCAGGTTAGCGAAAGACAAGACAGCGCGGGGGACGGCGCAACTTCTTCCTTATTTCACGCGTGATGAAATCGACAATAAGTCTGCTCTAAAAAATCGGGGCTTAGAACTTTGTTATTTAGATCCCGTCGACGCCTTTTTTCTGCAAATACAAGGTTCCGGCACCATCGTTTTACAAGACGGCTCGCTTTTTCGCGTGGGATACAGCGATCAGAATGGTCAGCCTTATCAAGCGCTGGGAAGATTTTTACTCGACGTGATTCCGTTAGAGAAAATGTCGATGCAGTCGATTGTCGCCTACTTACGAACGCTCCCTGTCGATAAAATGAAAACGCTATTGGCAAAAAATCCGAGCTACGCATTTTTTCAAAAACGTGAAGGTCCGGCGCTCACCTCAAATGGCACGCCCGCCGTTGCGGGACGTACCATTGCGACCGATGGCCGCTACTTTCCTAAGGGAACGCTCGCTTTTTTAAAGTTTGAAAAACCAATTTTTGCAACGCCTGAGGATTCCGAGCCCAAAAAATTTGAATCCACTGCCAGGTTAGTCCTCGATCAGGATTCTGGCGGTGCAATTACCGGCGGCGGTCGCGTGGATCTGTTCTGGGGAACGGGAGCGGAGGCGCAACAAAGTGCCGGTGTCATGAAGCAGACGGCAGAACTCTTTTACCTTGTCCCGAAAGACACTCTCCTCGAAAAACTCTAAAAGCTTTGCCAAAAATTTAATTCCCGATCAAGATAATGGGATGAAAAAGTTTTTCATTGGATTGGCAGTACTGCTGTTATTGGTCCTACTCGTTCCATTATTCGTCGCCATTGTTCTGAAAATATCGCTTCCGAAGCCGCAAGCTGAACATCGACTCATAGGGCTTCTGGCTCCGGTGAAAGTGTTGATAGATGACAAAGGGGTTCCGACCATCCACGCGGGATCGATTGAAGATCTTGCCTTTGCCCAGGGGTATGTCGTGGCAAGAGACCGGCTTTTTCAAATGGATCTGATGCGGCGTCAGTCTGCAGGGAGGCTTGCCGAGATAGTGGGTGATAAAGCGTTGCCCATTGATAGAACCATGCGATTTTACGGATTTGAGAAAGTGGCGGACCTTGCGCTCGAGAAAATGTCGAATGAAAATCGGTATCGGCTTGAGGCATACGCGAAAGGTGTGAACGCGTTTTTAGCGGAAGGTCCGCGACCTTGGGAAACGAGGGTTTTGAATTACTCGATCGAACCGTGGAAACCCCGAGACTCGGTTCTCGTCGCTCTGAATTTGTACAATACTTTGAATCATCCCTCCAATGAAGACGAACTCACGCGACAGCTTTTGGTAGAGAAACGACCTAGAGAAATCGTCGATCTTTTGACGGCCGAGTACGGCTTTTTCGATGCTCCGATTTTAAAAGAAACCTCGCCGCCGGTTTTGCCAGGAGTACCAGGGCCTGAAATTTTTACGATTCGAGAGAAGACGGCTTTTTCTCCTTTCAAAATTGATCACTCTATTCCTGTCGAAGGGAGCAATGCTTGGGTGATTGCCGGCGCGCGCGCGCTGTCCGGGGTACCGATTCTTTCAGGGGATCCGCATTTAAAACACATGGCTCCCAATATTTGGTACCGACTTGAATTGAAAGTGGAAGACCTGGAGATTATCGGCGTCACGCTGCCGGGAATTCCAGGAGTGGTCATTGGGACCAACGGAAACACTGCATGGTCATTTACAAATCCCGACGTCGATAATGTGGATTTTGTGCCGATTCAAAGAGGAACCTCTGAGAACACTTACATGGCTTATGGGAAAGAATTAAATTTTCAAACTCGGAGCGAAACTTATTTATCCAAAAAGAATCCGGTAGAAAACCAGGTGATCCGAGAGACGGTTTGGGGACCGGTCAAAGAGATTCATGGAAAAGAATATGCGTTGCAGTGGTCTGCGCGAGACTCAGACGTTTTAAAAGATCTCGATATGTTTTCGATGAATCAAACGAAAAACCTGGTTCAGGCTTTTCAAGCGATGAGTCGTTGGGCGGGGCCACCACAAAATCTGATCGTCGCGGATAAAGAGGGCCATATCGGCTGGGCGCTCGTGGGAAAAATTCCGAAGAAGATCGGAATGGATGGGCGAATTCCTGTGGAGCGGGATGAAACGCATGATTGGAAGGGATACTATGCTTTTTCGGACCAACCCCACGTGATTGATCCTCCCGAGGGATACATCGCGAACGGCAATCAGCGTCAGGTGCCTATCGATGAAAATCTTTTTCGCTGGGGCAATCGGTGGCATCTTCCTGCAAGGGCCTACCGAATCGAAGAAGTCCTAAAGACCGCTGAAAAGTGGGAGGCGAAAGACATGTTCGCGCTTCAAAACGATATCCATTCGCACACTCATCTCTGGTATCGCGATCGATTGGTGGAAAGTATCGCGAAAGAGAAAGAAAAATCGCAAGACAAAGAGTGGTTGAGTGCAATCGAAGAAAACATCAAAAACTTCGATGGAAAACTGAAAACGGATTCGGCGGCGTATCCGTTTTTAAAGAGGTTTCGATTTGAATTGAAAACAGCACTTGTGGGGCCTTTGCTTGTCGATGTCGTTCCATCCGACTTAGAAGAAAGTCTTATGCAACTCGTGGAGAATGATACGTCCATTCGAGTTCTACTCGATCAAAAACCGCTACACTTGCTGGCAAAACCTTATCAAACTTACGAAGAGTGTGTTGTCAGAGTCGCCGTAAAGCTCGCGAAAGAGATGTCGAAAACACCCGACGGACTTAAAAAACTTCGTTGGGGAGACGTGAATCAAGCGCTTGTTCGCCATCCCTTAAGTCGCGCATTGCCCGATTTTGTGGGTCGCTATTTAGATATGGCGAAGAGCGAACTTTCCGGTGACGAACTTGTACCTCGCGTAAACAAGCCTCATCATGGGGCATCGATGCGCATGAATATCGATCTTTCGGACATCCAGAAAAGTATCTACAATCACCCTGGCGGACAATCGGGCCACATCCTCTCCTCACATTATCGGGATGAATTTGCGGCCTGGGTCGATGGAACGGCTGAGAGGTTTACGCCCGGTCCGACGGAATTCACTGAAGTATTCAACCCTTAGTCGAAGATCCTAGAATGATAGGCTATGAGCCTAAGACGCTACGCTAACATTTGATCAAGATGGAGTGCTACCTCTCTGTGGGTCATTCTCCTTTTAGACGATACTTTAAAGACAACTTCAAAAAAGGAGATTCCATGAAACTCAAAAATTCTCTCGGAACAGCGCTCTGTGCAACTTTGTTGCTCGTCAGCGCTTCCGTATTTGGTGAAACCATTCCAAAAATCTGTTACGACACCGTCGATAATACACAATTTTGCACGACCGATAATTTGGGAAAAGTTCAAGTCTTTGTTTATAACGGTGGCTGGTGCCCTCCTTGTAATCAGGAAATGAGTGAGCTTCCAGCGGTGTATCAACAATTTGTCGGAAAAGATGTCGTCTTCGCGAGTCTCTCGGGCGAAGGATACCAACGTTACACGAAACCCGATCAAACGTTTTTAAAATCTTGGAAAGCAAAACACAAAATTCCATTTGTGGTCGCTGGAAAATACAAAGACTTCGGGCAAAGCTTTCAATCTCCGGGAACGATTCCGTTCTCCGTCATTGTCGATAAAAAAGGCAATGTCGCGGCTCGCGGTTTAGATGCTTCGCAAATCGCTGCGAAAGTGAATCAGCTTTTAAAGCAAGACGCTGAATAAGAACATTAAAATTCTAAAAATGAGCTCGGGGCCGGTATCTAAATTTTAGATATCGGCCCTATTCAATATGAATCTCAATTCTTACTCCAGCATCAAACAGGGGTTTTAGAATTCTTCGTGCAGTCTCTGGTGGAACAGCACGTAAAATCGTGAGATGTAGGGATTGAAGGTAGGGAAGATTCGAACTCGCAATCGCCTTTAAATCGGCTTCATTTAGTCCGCAATCAAATAGACCGATAGAAGTCAGTCCCCCGCTAAATTTGGAATGCATGAATTCGGCTATGGTTCCATTTTCTCCGAGTTCCAAACTGGATAAATCTAAAGAGGTGAATCGGGCAAGGCCCGGCATTTTTGCAATTTCTCGAATGCCTTCGGGAGTCACGCCCGTCCGCGATATCGAAAGGGCATGAAGATCCCTAAACTTTTTGGACTTCACAAGATAAATGAGATCGGCGTCACTAAAGTCAGTATTCCGTCGAACCGAAAGTCGGCGTAAAGGTACGGTGGGGAGTTTATGGAGCCAATCCTGAAAGGGACCCCGAAAATGCTGGATATTCAGCGCAAATAAATTTTCCAGGATTTTTGGCTTGAGAAGCCCCACTTCGTGATAGTGGCCACTGTCGTCGGAAAGATTGAGGGTTCGAAGGGTCGGTGTTTTTGTGACGAGTTCTAAAATACCTCTCATCAATTGGGAGGGTACACGTGAGCCGTCGATGCTGATCTCCCGAAGCCGGGAGTAAGGAGTCCTCGGAAACAGGTAGCTCTCCATAAAAGCGACATGAGAGAGGTATGAGTGATCGCTGTCTGGAGAACTATCACGACGAGCCGTCGAGTAAAGGGACTCACTTCGAAAATTTACCAAACGAATCACCGACAAGTTCGGAAAAAGAGCGCCGAAATCAATTTGGCCGACAAAATTTCGACAACGTTGTTCTACGGCTCTCTTGTGACTGTCCCAGTTTCTCTCTTGAATATACGAGTAGGGGTGCATCGCATTGATGTAGACTTCTGAAATCGTGAGGGATTCTAGCTTGGGAAACAATCGTAGAAACTCGATATAAGATTCTACGGTCGTAAAAAGTAGGTTGTCGAGGACCAGTTCTCTCACGGTTTCGCTCGGTCGAAATTTGCCCGCTCGGTGAAGTCGCGTGAGTTGTTGGACGGTGCTTTCTGTCAGCGAAAGATTTCGATAACCCAAATGAAAAAGCTCTCGGTCTTTCAACACACTGCCTTGATTCGAAAATTCTGGAAGGTAGGGCACGGTGCCCTCAATCTCAAGCCATCGCAGCTGATGAGGGAGAGTTTTTTGAGTAAGACTGCCGGTTTCATATTCCACCAAGCGGATTGCCGTGAACGCTTCGTCGTAGTGTCGGAACGGAAAGCTTCGAGCTCGAAGTTGGTCGCGGGTGACTTCACCTCCGGCGACTAATCCGCGATCGAGAAGGAGCGGCCCTTCGTATTTTCTCGGTAGCGTACCGCGAATCGCGGGGAGCATTTCACGAAGGGCAAGGGCACCTAATCGAATATTTCGACGTGCTTCTTCTGGTGAGCTTAGGTCTGGCAAATGGCTGATGGCGCGAATCTGATCGGGATGAGAATAAGGAACATAACCGCCCTCCTCCATCGCATCGGCCATGACTTGAGGGATAAGTGAGTCTGGATAGTTCTCTATCGCTATGGCCCCTCCTAGCAGACGATACACTGTAGGGCAGTGACCGTAGCGAGTCACGGGTTGAACCTTCCTGCGAACTTGATTGGGATCGACAACAATCGATTCAACGTTCCCTATGACCGCAGTACTCCCGAATACAAATAGGACGAACCCGAGTACTGCCAAGAAATGAAACATTTCTTTCGTATAGGAAAGTTAACACTAGCTGTCAATTTAGAGGCCGCTTACTTCGCGAGATAGATGGCTCTGTCGTCGATGCCGAGGTTAAAGAAGGTGAGATCGTCTTTGAGACGTTTTTGACTGCGGTACTGGTCGATAATTCCCAAGAGATTGTTTTTCAGCGAGAGGGGATCTGATTTCTTTTCTTGTTTAAGAATCTGCGAGAGTTGGGCCGAGGAATTTTTTCCAAGTTGCTTGAGCGGGGCATTGAGTCCGTCGGTGTGAATGACAAATAAATCTCCGGGATTTAAATTCATCTTTACGTCGCGGTAGGGGTAGCACGCAAGCGTTCCCATCTCGGGGTTTTTCATTGAGGGAAGTGAAACTTCTTTGCCTGCTCGCCACAAAAAGGGGTTTAAGGTTCCGGTCGACGTGTAATCGAATGAAAGAGTTCCTCGATCTAAAATTCCGTAGAATAAAGACATCGGTGAAAGAGATTTTGCGTGCGAGTGTTCTAATTCTTGGCAGAGATGCATGACGAACTGACGAGAGCTTGCGAACTGACCAGTGAGATCCTCTATCTTCAGCTTGAATAAAACGGAGAGCAGGGCGGCGGCCATGGCGTGGGTCGAAGCGTCCGCAAGTAAAATTCCCATTCGGCGATTGTCTTCAAATTCGTAAACATCGTAATAGTCGCCACCTTTTCCCAACGCCGGGATATATTTCGCCGAGATTGAAATCCCAGCGATATTCGAGCGAGACTTAGGGACAATACTTTTTTGAATGTTTTCGACAACGCTTAAATTGTGTTCGAAGCGACTGACAAGAGACTTCGTAGCGCTCGATAGTTGTTTGAGGTCTTTTTTGAGATGCGCATTTTCTTTTGAAAGTTTTTTATACTGAAACCAACGCTCGAGATTGAACCAGATGCAAGATTCCCAGTCCTCTACAAACCAGACGTCATTTTTATGTTCGCAGTCGAGGAGTTTTGTATAAAAATCGGGCGTAATCGTCGATTTTTTAACGACGGGCACGATCCACGCATCAGGAAAATTTTCTCGGAGTTCTGTCACGGTGGACAGCGAGCGGGGTGAATCGAGTAAAAAAGCAATCAGGCCTGTACTTGTTTTTGTTTCGAGAAAATCTTTTATCGATGGAAAGAGGGTGAACGTAAAATCGCGCTTCAGCTTTTTTTCAAGCTCTTTTGTGGGGACTAAATTGATGAAGCAAAGTTTCATCGCTCATTCCCTTTGAGTCACGTAAAACGGTTTGAAGTCCTAGGCTCGATAGTTTGAAGCTTTTCGGTTTTATCTTGAGTCGCGGCAGCAGCGGCTTCCTTTGCTAATTTCTTAGGCAAGAGTTCGAGTCTGCGTTTTAGACGACGATTTTGCATATAGAGTGCTAGGATTTCGATACTGCAGAAAAATCCGCACAAGATCATGCCGATTAAAATATTGGTTAAAACGACAAAGCCTGTCGCCGTCGGAGGAGACGTGTAACTTCCCAAATGGATGACGACTTCTGCTCGGTTTGCTTCGATAAAAAGCATGCCGCCGTAAGTGCAGACAATCAGCACCAAGAAAATAGGAATTATCCGCAGACCCTTCATTGTATCCTCCCGAAATAGATTTTTAAGCTCTCAAAACTTTTTTGTAAGTGCTCGGGCATCGATTTTACGTCTCCGATGACGGGCATAAAATTTGTGTCGCCATTCCAGCGGGGGACGATATGTAAGTGCAAGTGATCTTTAATTCCCGCACCTGCGGCTTGGCCTAAGTTCATTCCGAGATTAAACCCTTCGGGCTTGTAAGCTTCCTTCAAAGCGGAAATCGCATGATTCCCAAACTCCATCATTTCACTTTGCTCTTCTTTCGAAAGATCCCCTAAGTTTGAAGTGTGTTTGAAAGGAACCACCATCAGATGGCCATTGTTGTAAGGGTACTTATTTAAAATCACAAAATTGTATTTCGCCCGGTGAACAATCAGGTTTGTTTGATCGTTTTTTTCTCTGGGGAGCGCGCAGAACACACAGTCGCATGTTTTTGTTTTATCGTCCTTTAAGAACTCCATTCTCCACGGAGCCCATAACTGTTTCATCATTGCACTACACCTATTCTTACGACTCTTACTTATCGGCAGATGTTCTTATAAACCCGAGTGATTTAGCGCAGATAAACCGGATTATAAAAGAGGTACGGAACGTTGCGGTAAAGTATTCCGCGTAACGCCGAACGGCCTTTAATCCAAATTTCAGTGCGGTAAGTCCCTGATCCCTCAAGCCCTACCTCAATGGTCGTTGCTTTTGAGACTTCTTCTTTGAAGAGATCTCCATTTTTTAAGATTCTTATGACGCGCTCGTACGGAAAAGCTTCAGGAAATCGGATTGCGACTTTGCATCCTGTCGAATCGGCAATTTCGTCGCCACTAATATAGGTCTTATCTCCGCAACGCACTGAATGTTCGACGTCTTGGACAGGATAGATGGAATCAAACGCGATGGCGACCCGTGCTTCTTTAATGGCGCTGTAAATTTGCGCTTTTCGTTGATGGAAATCGGGATTTGGATCTTCTTTCAAAAAGACAAGATTTGTTCCGATTTTAAAAGTTTGGAGGTAATCCGGCCAGCGGAGAAATCCCTCGCCCGAGTACTTTAATTTTGAGTGCGTGTCGTGAGCCAGAATCCCAAAATGTTTTTGCGAGGGACTTAAATTCATATTGTCCCAGACCGTCAGATCTTTTTGGTAAAAGTCGAGAAATCGCAACGTTGCCAGATAAGGGTTTAAAGGGGAAATCAAGCCGGTCGTCAAAAAACCGAAAACAGAATCCGATAATTCTCTCTGCCAGACGCTGTCGAAATTCATAATCTCGTAGCCTTCGCCGTAGCGATCAAATCTTAACCAGGGGTTTTTGATGTTGCTCGGGTGGGAGAGGGAGATAAAAAAATCTTTGGCCGATTTTTCGCCCATATAATGCTGATAGGTCAAACGATTGATTTCAGCATCCGCCAGATTTTTTGCTTCGGAATGTGAGTAAAACGAAAGTGCATGGCCCGCTTGCGTCGAAGCTTCCATTTCCACAAAGAGATCGACTCCATTATAATTTTTTTCTTTGCCCACTTTGCGGGCCGTTGACACATTGTGGTCGGTGAGAACCACGAAGTCCCGATTTGCTAGGCGGGCGGCTTCCGCAATTTCTTCAACGGTTCCTCCTCCATCCGAGTACACCGAATGGACATGAATGATTCCGGAAAGAACGCGTTTGTTTTTCACCGGATTCGACTCGGTGGGCTTCGGTGGCATGACCGAAAAAACCTCGAGCAGCAAGAGGAAGATAATCAAACTATAGACGTAGGGTTTCATTATTGACTGTATTCTACCAGAAAGTACCGTGAAAGCGTCTCTCCTCTTACGATGAGAGGGTATTCTCTTAAAACCTGTCTCTTAGGAAAACACGAAAGTTCATTCACGATTTCCGTATTTTCCGCCACAAATAATATCGATTTTTGATCGCAGGGGTTTTTTCGTTCCAAGGTAAAAGTACTTTCTCTTCCGGGAGGAAAGAGTTGTTCAGCATTCGAAATCCCTCGGTAACGAAGAGACGCGACCATCTGGTATTTTGGAAGAAAAACCGTTTCGGTTCGCTGGGTTGCGGTGATATCTTCGCTCACTTCTTTCATGACTTGAAAAACGGCTTTAATTTTTCCAAGCCGGTCTTGATAAGGCTTTATCACAGAGAGCGGGTGAACGAAGTGCACAAAAAGTCCCAAGGTTGCAATCGTCGGTACGAGGAAACCGAGGATAATTAAGCCCTTTCCGATAAAACCAATCGTGTTGTGTACGTACAGTTTTTCGGCAAAAATCCAGAAGCTGATATAGGCCATCAGCGCCCAGTTCGCCTCGAGATAATTATGAGTCGCCTTGTAAAGAAAGAAGCTGAGCGGAAAGAGGTAGAAAATGACAGAGGTATAATTTCTAGCATTTTCAGAAATCGTTTTAAAAGACAAAAGAATCCACGGAAGCATTAAAAACGGAAGACCACCCACAAGCAGATATTGGGTTCCTATAAAATCCCAAAGGTGTCTGAAGGGCGCTTCTTCATTCGCATGCCCCCACTGATAACGGAACGAAGCCCAATCGTGCGTATAATTAAAATATAAAACCGGCGTAAAAAATAAAAGTCCGATAAGAAGATGGAGCGCGTAACCCTTCCACCAAGCCCGCGTTCGCACCTTGGTAAAAAGCACAAAAAATCCGCAGGCGCCTGCGAACACGAAAGTGTATTTACTTAAAAGCCCACAGCCGAGGAGAGCGCCTCCTAAAATCCAGCTCATAAAATGGATAGGTTCACTGCGATAGACTCGGGCCACGGGGTCATCTCCCCAACCGTAGAATGTTTCCATCGATCGAATAAACCAATAGAGATAAAGCGTCCAAAAAAGCATGAAGGGGATATCAGGCGTCATTAATATCCCGCCGAAGAAAATGAGCGGAGTGAGTATGACCCATGCCAGAAGGTTTTTTGTCTGGCAGAGTTTGCCCAGAACAAACATCACGGTAAAAGTTGTCAGGGTAGCAAAGAAACGGATTCCAAACGGATTGTTTCCGAAAACTGAAGTCGAAATTCGAATAAGCCATGCCACCATGGGAGGGTGGTCAAAGTAACTTAAACGCAATTGCTGGGACCAAGCCCAGTAATACATTTCATCTTCTTGTAAGGGAAGTTTCGCGGACATCACCCACTGCATCACGAGTAGGCAGCACAAACTGACGAAAAACCACTGGTCAGTGAGCGCGGTCATCCAGTGAGAGGATTGGCTTCCGAGCCGCTCCCACTTCATCCACTTTTCCAATGATTGTTTTTGTTGGTGCGTTGTCAAACTTCTCTCCTTTTTCGATTCGGGCGGCGATATCGAGGAATGCGTCGACAAGTTCGTCCAATTCCCGCAAAGACTCGGTTTCGGTAGGTTCAATCAACATCGCTCCCGGAACGACTAACGGAAAATACACGGTTGGAGGATGAAACCCGTAATCAATCAAAGCTTTCGCGATTTGAAGAGTTTTGACTCCAAATTCTTTTTGTTGTCGAGCGTCGGTAAAGACGGATTCGTGGAAACTCGGAGCGTTGCGAGCGACTTCGTATTTTTCCGAAAGGCGTTTTTTAATGTAATTCGCATTTAAAACGGCTTTTCGACTGACTTGTTTCAAGCCATTCGATCCGTGATGGAAGATATAAGTTAACGCGCGAACCATGACGCCAAAATTTCCGTAGCCAGACTTCACGCGTCCGATCGAGTCGTTTAAGTTTTCGAGAATATACTTTCCGTCGACAAATTTAACTCTTGGATTGGGAAGGTAAGGAGCCAAGTGTTGCCGCACGGCAACAGGACCGGCACCGGGTCCGCCACCACCGTGAGGGGTCGAAAAAGTTTTGTGCAAGTTGTATTGCATGACATCGACGCCCATGTCTTTGGGTTTTGCAATTCCCATAATGGCATTCATATTGGCGCCATCCATATAGAGCTGGGCTCCGATTCCATGCAGAAGGTCTGCAATTTCAGAAATATTCGATTCGAATAACCCTAATGTATTCGGATTGGTCATCATGAGGGCCGCAACCTCGCGCCCGTATTTATCGAGTGCTTCCTTAACGGCGTCAGGACTGACGTTTCCGTTTTCACCACTTTTTAGGGTGATGGTTTCGTAACCGACCAGACTGCAACTCGCTGGATTGGTCCCATGAGCCGAGTCGGGAATCAAAACATACTTGCGGTTGCTCCCGTGTTTTTCGTGAAAGCGTTTGATGACCGAAAGGCCCGTGAATTCGCCGACCGCACCGGCTGCGGGTTGCAAAGACACTTCATCTAATCCTGAAACTGCGCACAAAGCTTTTTCGAGGCGGTACATCACTTCGAGAGCGCCTTGGCAAAGTTCAGGCGGAAGCTCGGGATGGATGTCGGCAAGACCCGGAATCGCGGCAATCTCTTCGTTGATTCTGGGGTTGTACTTCATCGTACAAGATCCCAATGGAAATGTTCCCAGATCAATCGCGTAGTTCCAACTCGACAGACGAGTGAAATGTCGAATGACATCAAGTTCGCTGACTTCTGGAAATTCTGCTGGATTTTCGCGCGCAAATTTCTTCGCATGCGATCGAGGAACGGTTAAGGGCGGAATTTCAAAACCGATGCGTCCTTTTTCGGAGCGATCGAAAATTGTGCCTTCTCGCAGACTTAATCCTTGCGTCGACTTTTGTTCAATCATGAGAAAGTACCTCGACCAGTTTATCCAAATCTCTCTTGGTGTGTTTTGGATTGACGGTAATCAGAAGAGAATCGTTAAATTCCTTCTCCTTAAAGTATTTCGAAAGGGGAATTCCCGGAATCATATTGAGAGCAACCGCCTTTTTAAACCGTTGCGTGAGATTCGGAACTTTGAAAACGCCTTCTCGATAACAGAGCGCATTTTTGAACTGAGGGATGACCCCTTTGTGTTCCAATGCATCGGCAAGGTAGTCATAAAGAGATTGATTGGTTTCTCCCAATTTTAAAAAGCCAGATTTTCCTAAGAAGCTTAAATAAATCGTCGTTCGTAAAGCAATCAGTCCTTGGTTGGTGCAAATATTCGATGTCGCTTTTTCACGGCGAATATGTTGCTCTCTCGTCGAAAGTGTCAGCGTGTAAGCGCGCTGCCCTCGCGAGTCAGTTGTCTCACCGCACACTCTTCCGGGCATTTGACGAAGATATTCTTTACGGGTGCAGAAAAATCCAACATGAGGGCCGCCGAATAGCATCGGAGTTCCAAATTGATGACCTTCGCCCGTGACGATATCGGCTCCCAAAAGTCCCGGCGGTTCATAAAGTGCCAAAACCGAAGGATCCGGAACGGCGACGATGAGTAAACAGTCGGCGGGAAGCTTTTGTTTAATCACTTTTAAATCTTCAAGCGATCCAAAATAGTTTGGATAAGAAACAACGACCGCGCAGGGTTTGTGTTCGGTGGTTAAACTTGCAAGCGCATCAAAATCTAAAGTGGAATCTGCTTTCCAAGGAATCTCAACAGGCATCTTCGAATGTCCGCAAAGAAAAGTCTGGATAATGCCTTTGTATTCTGGAGACAGAGATCCCGCGATCAAAACCGATTCTTCTTTTTTGGCGGACAGTCGCTGCGCCATTAAAACGGCTTCAGCTGTAGCCGTCGGTCCGTCGTACATCGACGCATTTGCAATCGGCATTCCTGTGAGTCGGCAAATGAGGGTTTGAAATTCAAAAATATATTGAAGCGTTCCCTGACTGATCTCGGGTTGGTAAGGTGTGTAGCAAGTAAGAAACTCTCCGCGCAACGTCAGTTGGTTAACGATCGCCGGCACGATATTGTCGTAAATTCCACCGCCTAAGAAGTGGGTGTATTTTCCTGCGTACGCATTTTTATCGGCGAGCTTATGAAAATAAAGTCGGAGTTCGTGTTCGGTGAGTCCTCTTCCCGTGTGATCATCCATTTCGCCTAAATCAATTTTGAAATCGGCCGCGTCTCGTATTTTTGGAGGGACGGAAACAAAAAGATCTTCTGTACTTTGAAGGCCGAGCGTTTTTAAAACTCTTCGCTCTTCATTTTCGGTCATTGGAATAGATGGCATAGCTGAACTTATCCTTTTTCCTCGACGTATTCCTGATAAGCTTCGGCGGACATCAGTTCTTTTACTTCGGATTCATCTTCGACTTCGATTTTGATCATCCAACCGTCAGAAAAAGGATCTTCGTTGACGATTTCAGGAGCATCGAGAACGGGTTGATTGACCTCGACGATTTTTCCGGAAACAGGGCTGTAAAGATCACTCACGGCTTTGACAGATTCAACGACACCGAACGGGTCATCTTTTTTTACGACTTCGCCTTCTTTAGGAAGTTGGACATAAGTGATATCGCCCAAGGATTCTTGTGCAAAGTCCGTGATTCCAACGGTTGCGACATTGTCGTCGAGTTGAACCCACTCATGTTCTTTGGTGTAATAAAGCCCTTTGGGAATAGCCATCTGTCCTCCGATTTTTGTAGGACATACCATAAGAAATCTCGCGGTTTAGTCAACAAAATAGGAGGAAATTCGCTAAAAGGGAGAAGTTATAACGCTTTGTATTATTTTGTCGCCCATTCGCGGAGAAGTTCGACGTCGCTTTCGGTGAAGACGTCGTCCATCGAGCCGCTGAGACTGCCTAAAAATTTTCCGACATTGATGGAGGGCTTTTTATTGCGGGACATTTTCAAAGTTGCGAAAGAATTACCTTCGATTGTGGTCGAATGGCAATCTTGGCATCCTCTCTTATTGATCAGTGCCATAAATTTCTTGAAGTTGTCATTTTGGGCGACAACCGGCTGCAAGGGCGGCGTCTTGGGTGGCGAAGCGGGCTTCAATTCAGGTTTGATCTCGGAGTCCACTGGGTTTTCTGTGACTTTGTGAGTCGGAGGAGGCGAGGGAGGTTTGTTTTCAACGGGCTCGTCGTGGAATTTTCCGGTCGCATCGAAAGACCAATTTTTATTAATGGCTCCGATGAGAGGAGAATAAGAAACCATCGAGTCTCCAAAGCCGTTTTGCGGAGCTCTAAAAAAACTGTCTAGCGCTCTCGCAAGAGATTCTTTCGTATTTCCCAGCTCGATCCGCTGAGATTCGCCCGGTTTGGTCATATCTAAAACTTTTTGACCTCCCACTTTAAGCGAAAGCGCACTCACTAATCTTTCAGCAGCGAGACTGTTGCCGTTTTTTTTCTGACCTTCGGCCCAACGCAAAAGGCTTCTTTGCTCGAGATTGTTTTTCACCCATTCAATTGCGGAGGGAATCCCATCGGCCGCCTGTTTGATTTTTTCGAGCGTAATATCATTTTGTTTTTTGATTTCTTCGAAATTTTTCTCGAATACAGAGCTAAAAGCGTTCGCTTTGTCAGTTTTTGAGATGAGGTCTAATTCTTCTTTCTGCTCTTCGGTAATACGGTTCATCAAAGAAGGTTCAATTTTTAAACCCGCCCAAATAAATCTATCCAGAAGAGCGATATAGCGATCATCGCGGGGCAGTTTTGAAATTTCTTCTTTTCGATCGCTCGCAGCACTGAGAACCAATGCTTGGATCTGATCGGGATTGATCGTTCCCATCAGTTTAGAAACAATCGGGACAATTTCAGAATCATTTCCCGTGATGGCTTTATCCATCGCCGAAGGAATCGATTTTCCATATTTCTCTTGAATCACATTGGAAGGAGTCCAAAAACGAAACGCGATAAATTTCGTCGCTTTTTCGGTTAACCGAATATCGGCTTCACTCCGAACTTTTTGAATTTCTGTCGTCGTATCCCCCTCGTGAACGGAGGGTTCTGCTCTCAAAATGAATGAGGTTAGTCCAAAGACAACTGTCAAAAAGATGAACTGGATTTTCATAAGAGTTCCATCAGTATACACGGACAATTACGCATCGATAAAATTATATTTTGCAAAGAGAGAGCCAGCTAAAATTGACTTTTATCGTCGCGCCGGTCGCCTAATCGCAGGGTTATGTTCCTACTCGTCCGCCGTCCGACCCGTCATGGCAATGAAGTGCGGCGCCGTACCCGTCTTTGCGAGGAGCGGAGCGACGAAGCAATCTCGCCGTACTTGAGAAGAATCTTGGATGCGCCGAGAGTCCGGTAATCAAAATTTGAAATTGTGGGATCCTCTTATGTTAGAGAGGATTTTTCGAAGCGTGCCGACGTAGCGCTACGGACTGGAGCGTTGCTATCTAGCAGTCCAGGAGTGCCGTGCAAAGCGAACTGCCTCCCAGCCCTCAACCTGCGCGCTCTTATGCAGCGAGATTGCTTCGTCGCTTCGCTCCTCGCAATGACGGGTGCCCCGCCAGTCTTACTTGACAATATTCTTTTTCGCCTTGGACGGGACAAACGGAAGTGTCGTCGTTCTCATCGGAACTAATTCATTTCGGACAATCACATTAAATTTCGGTTCTTTCGAATGTTTTTCATCCACAAATCCCAATGCCACCGGGGCTTCAATGTGGGGACTATGAGTTCCGGATGTGATTTCACCGACGATAGTGCCGGTTGGAATTGCGATTTTAAATCCTTGTCTTGCGATTCGTCTATCATCGACAATAAAGGCTTTCAGACTTTTTTTGGAACCTAATTCTTTTTCCTTTAGAAGCGCTTCTTGTCCGATAAAAGGTACAGTTTTCTCGAGTTTCACAACCCAATTCAAATTGGCTTCAAGGGGAGTGATATCAGCTGAAATTTCGTGTCCGTGAAGAGGATAACCCATTTCGAGTCTCAAAGTATCTCTTGCTCCCAAACCCACTGGCAAAATGCCATGAGGATTTCCGGCTTCTAGCAGGCCTTCCCAAGAAGCCACTGCATATTTATTATCGATGTAAATTTCAAACCCATCTTCTCCAGTGTAACCTGTGCGAGAAAGAAGACACGGTTTTCCAAATAACGTCGTATCGACGGCCCAATAGTATTTTAGATTTTTAACGACTTCCTCAGGCGCCACTTGAGAAAGAATCTGTTCAGCGAGGGGGCCTTGCAATGCAATTAATGCTGTTTCATCGCTCAAATCGACGAGCGTTTCGCCTTTGAGGTGTTCAGTCATCCACTCAAAATCGACTTCGCGATTCGAAGCATTGACGCAAATAAAAGTTTCGTCTTCGTTTCGAAAATACACGACGAGATCATCAATCACGCCACCTTTTTCATTGCAGAGCATATTATACTGCGCTTGGCCTGGTCTGAGACGACTGAGATCGTTTGTGACAAGCTTTTGCAGCTTCTCTAAAGTGTTTTTTCCGCGAAGGGAAAACTGCCCCATATGACTGACGTCGAAAAGACCTGCTTTGAGTCGGGTGTTTTTCGTCTCTTCTAGAAGGCCTGTATACTGCACCGGCATTTCATAGCCTGCGAAAGGCACCATCCGCGCTTTGAGTTTTAAATGGGATTGATAAAGAGGCGTTCGTTTAAGATTTTCTGGCATGGTAGCGCTCCAATACTTTGGGGATCAGTTCTTCATTTCTTACCGTCATTAAATGAAAGCCTTGGCAAAGATCTTTCAATCTCAGCATCGTTTCAACTGCGAATTCGATCCCGGTTTCTTCGTGATTCGATGAGTTTTTAAAGCGTTCTAATAGAGAATCCGGCAGCGAAATTCCTGGAATTTCTTGATGGATATAAGACGCGATTTCGTAAGAATGCAAAACTAAAATTCCTGCGAGAATTTTCGTATTCAACGTCTTTGCTTCATTCAAAAAACTTGCGAAGTCCTCAGGATCATAATTGGCTTGAGTTTGAAAAAACTGGGCGCCGCCTTCGATTTTTTTCGTCATGCGATCGAGTTGATTACTTTTTAACGTCGGGTTGACGACTGCTCCGACAAAAAACTTCGTCGGTGCATTCATCTTATGGCCGGAGTTATCCGTTCCCGCTTGAAGTTTTTTCAAAATATTTAAAAGTCCCGTTGCTTCGACTTCAAAAACCGACTTGCTACCGGGGGCGTCTCCGACTTTGACAGGATCGCCTGTGAGGCAAAGAATATTGGGGATTTTTAGAGCGCCCGCGCCCATTAAGTCAGATTGCAGGGCAATGGCATTGCGATCTCGACAGGTCAGTTGAAAAACGGGTTCGACACCGATATCCATCAGCACGCGGCAGGCCGCCATTGACGACATCTTTACAAGAGAGCGCTGACAGTCCGTAATATTAATGGCATCCACGTGGGGTTTTAAAATTTCTGCGTTTTTTAAAAGTTTTTTGATTCCCGCTCCTTTTGGAGGAGAAATCTCTGCGGTGAATACAAATTCACCTTTTTGAAATTTTTCGGAAAGACGTGTCATGGTGGGGCCGAGCTTAACTCAGTTAGAGACCGAATTCCACCCCGAGGCCGAGAAAAAGGTAACTCGCTTTCATTTTAATCCAAAGCGATTTTGAAGCGAGATAGGCAAGTTCGACTCCCGCTTCTGGCTGAAGAAAATCCGAACCGGGAACTTTTTGAAAGCCGCCGTCCGCCGTATTCCGTGAGTCATATCGAGTCGTTCTCAAAATCAGTCCGGCAAAAACACCGCCGCTCCAATGAGGATTCAATAAAAGAGTCGCCCGCGCCAAAATGGGAAACTGAAAATAAATGGAAGTCATGCTGTCCGCGCCCTGATTTAGAGTCAGTTGGGAAAGGGTTGCTAGAAATCCGAAACTTCCATAAAAATTGATTCCGGACGCCGTTTGCGTGAACGGAAAAGAAATTAACGCGCCGCCGCCAAATGTTGAAAAGCGACTTTCGTAAAAATCTTCTTTTCCAAGCGGAGTGACGCCAATGATTTCTAACCGGAGCGATTGCAGGTTATCCTGTGCAACGGCTTGCTTGGAACGCCTCTTGGGCTTTAGCAGTGGTGGTTCTTCCGCAAAAAGCGAGACGCTACTAAATACGAAAACAATCAAAACTAAGAGTTTCCAACGCGCCTGCACCTTTATATAATCCTTTAATATGCAAAACATTAATACAACAAAAGAAATGGTATCAAAACTCTACTCCGTAATGGAGGAAAAGATTCGCGCGGTCAAAACACGCGTCAATCGCCCCTATACGTTGACTGAGAAAATTTTATTCGGACATTTAGATAATCCGATGACACAAGAGTTGAAACCCGGTGAATGTATTTTAGCGTTGAGACCCGATCGCGTAGCGATGCAAGATGCGACGGCTCAAATGGCCATTTTGCAGTATTTAAGTTCGGGTCGCAAACAAACGGCCGTTCCGACAACCGTGCATTGCGATCATTTAATCCGCGCCGAAGTCGGTGCCGACAATGACATGAAAACGGCGCTCGACGAAAACCGCGAGGTTTACGACTTTTTACAAACCGCATGTTCAAAGGCGGGAATTGGATTTTGGAAACCCGGCTCGGGAATCATCCATCAAGTGGTTTTAGAAAATTACGCGTTTCCCGGCGGTCTGATGATCGGAACCGATTCGCATACACCGAATGCAGGCGGTTTAGGGATTGCCGCTGTCGGAGTGGGCGGAGCCGATGCGGTCGATGTCATGGCAGGACTTCCTTGGGAAGTGAAATATCCGAAGATTGTCGGTGTTAAGCTTACTGGAAAAATGTCGGGATGGACGGCGCCAAAAGACGTTATCTGTAAACTCTTAGGTATTTTGACTGTCAAAGGCGGAACAAACCGCATCATCGAATACTTTGGCCCCGGTGTAGAGTCGATTAGCTGCACGGGAAAAGCAACCATCACAAATATGGGAGCAGAGCTCGGAGCCACGACTTCGATTTTCCCCTATGACTCCGAAATGGAAAAATATTTAAATGCGACAAAACGAACGGATCTTACTGAGGTCGCTAATCGCTATAAAAATCTTTTGAAAGCAGATCCCGAAGTCGAGAAAGATCCTTCGAAATATTTTGATCAAGTGGTTGAAATTGATTTATCGACGCTCGAACCTCAAGTGGTCGGACCTCATACGCCCGATCTTGCAAGAGCCGTCTCAGCTTTAGGTGCCGATGTGAAGAAAAACGGTTGGCCCGATAAAATTACTTCGGCGCTGATCGGAAGCTGCACGAATTCTTCATATGAAGATATCGGACGAGCGGTGGACGTAGCGATGCAAGCCGCAAAACATGGATTAAAATCCAATGCGCCTCTTTGGATTTCTCCCGGCTCGAGCCTCATCTACGAAACGATCAAACGCGATGGCCAGATGGCGCAGTTGGAATCGGTGGGTGCGACGGTGCTATCGAATTCTTGCGGGCCTTGTATCGGACAGTGGAAACGTTCGGATATTAAAAAAGGCGAAACGAATTCGATCGTCAGTTCCTTCAATCGAAATTTCCCCGCACGAAATGATGGAAATCCAGAAACTCTGAGCTTTATTTCGAGCCCCGAAATCGTGATGGCTCTTGGACTAGCGGGAAGCCTCTCCTTTAATCCTTTAAAAGATGAACTGACCGGAAGTGACGGTAAGAAATTTAAATTAGAACCGCCTAAAAAGGCCGATTCGATTCCGCAAAAAGGATTTGTCTTTGCGCAAGAAGGTTACATTGCGCCTCCCGATAGTGGAGAAAAAGTACAAGTCGTCGTGGATCCTAAGAGCAAGCGCTTACAGCTTTTAAGCCCGTTTTCGAAATGGGATGGAAAAGACTATGAGAAACTCCCGCTGCTATTGAAAGCAAAAGGAAAATGCACAACCGATCATATTTCTCCTGCAGGACCTTGGCTGAAATTTAGAGGTCATATTGATAACATCAGTGACAATATGTTTACGGGTGCGATCAATGCCTTCACCGGAAAAGCCGGCGTCACTAAAAATCTTTTGACGAGTGAAGCCGATCAATCGATTCCCAAAGTTGCTAGAGACTACAAGGCGAAAGGTTTACGATGGGTCGTAGTCGGTGATGAAAACTACGGTGAGGGAAGTTCTCGCGAGCACGCAGCGATGAGTCCTCGTCATCTCGGTGCTGCAGCAGTCATCGTAAAAAGTTTCGCGCGAATCCACGAAACGAACCTTAAAAAACAAGGCGTTTTGCCGCTCACATTCGTCAATCCTCTGGATTACGATAAGGTGAAAGAGACGGATCACGTCAGTATTCTAGGAATTACGGGGCTCGCTCCGAAGAAGAATCTTACGATGGTGCTTCAGCATGCGGATGGAAAAGAAGAACGCTTTGAAGTCCAACACTCGATGACTCAAGATCAAATCGGATGGTTTAAAGCCGGCTCTGCTTTGAATTTGTTGTCGGGTAACTAAGATGGCAGTTTCAAAAGATCAGATCCCAGAATCTTGGAAAGCCCACGATAAGAGCATTGAGAATTATTTGTGGAGTCACCGTGTGTTGACTTACAGCCTTAATGCTTTGGGGCTTTTTTTGCTTATTTACGGTCTTTTGAGTTTTCGTCTTGGGCTTTTGGAGAACTGGGTCGATTCTCGAGTTGAGCACCCTTTTTATCGTTGGGTTGTTTACTTGGGCATCGTCGGAGTGTTTTGGGAGCTCGTGAGCCTCCCGTTTTCACTCGGCCATCACTCGGTGGAACGAGCGCATCAATTAAGTAAACAGACTTACGCAAATTGGTTCTGGGATCGGGTGAAAGGGTATTTGATTGCGATTGTGATCGGAATGATCGCTCTGGGTATCCTTTATCTCTGCGTCTCGAATTTTGAAAACACCTGGTGGATTTGGACTTGTACGTTATTCGTCGGGCTCAGTATCGTCTTAGCGCAACTGGCACCTGTGCTTTTGATCCCCTTATTTTTTAAACTCCATCCGATGGAACCAACTCCGTTAAAAGAAAGACTTTTGAATCTTTGCAAAAAATACGGGATTCAAGTTTTTGAAGTTTACCATTTAGGAATGGGCGACAAGACGGAGAAGGGGAATGCGGCTTTTACGGGGCTTGGAAAAACAAAGCGCATCATGATTGGGGACACGCTTTATAAAAAACACTCCGAAGAAGAAGTCGAGGCCGTATTTGCTCATGAGTTGGGACATCAACTCAATAATGATCTTTGGAAGGGCATTGGGCTTTCGACAGTAATCATGTTTTTAGGCTTTTTCGTCGCAAAATACGTGAGTGAGACTTGGGTGCTTCCTTACTATCAATCGAAGTTTACGGACGCTTACGGAATTTTTCTCTTTTTTATCGTTTTAAGTATTGTACAGATGCCGCTGGGCGTTTTGCAGGCGATGTATTCCCGCTCGAGAGAGAATGCAGCGGATGATTTTGCTTTGAAAACAATCGGAGTAGGGAAACCTTTGGCGGATAGTTTAGAAAAGTTGACGATTCAAAATCGCTCGCAGTTTTATCCGAGTCCTCTCAAAGAGTTTCTATTTTATTCTCACCCAGCTCCCTGGCGTCGAATTTTAGGTTTAAGAAACAACTGACGCTGGAGTCGGTTTGAAATTTCGTTGGCTTTGTCTTCGCGAGGGAAAGAAGCGTTCTCTGAGTTTGATGAATGGGATTTCAATCACTTTGCCCATGAGAATACCAAATCCGATACTACCTAGAATGTAGCAAAGGGTTTGCAGCCAGAAATCATTGTCGGGAAACCGACGGAAAATATTTACAAGAGCTTCTCTGACGAATGAATGCCAGATGTAGATGGAGTAAGAAAAACGACCGATTACGGCGAGGCCATTTAAAATTTTCGATTTGATTTCCATTGTCGCAAGAGCGCAAATCGCCATCATAGCCCCGCAGGAGTAAACGAGATATCCAACCGTCGTGTGGTAGAGATTCTCTCGATTGACGATAAAGGGTGGGGCGTAAAGTAAAATTGCGATACCGAGGAAGGGATAACGGTATTTTTTTCCAAGAGCAACCATGCGGGGGTTTTGGTACGAGTACCAAAACGCAAGAAGCACTCCAAACATGAGAGAGTCCAATCGGATGTGCGTCGGAAAGTAATGAACGTAGATATTAAAGGGAGTCGTGAGGGCGTTGTAGGTTCGGATGGCGAGAGTAACGATTACAAGGATCACGCAAAGTCGAGGGATTTCGTCCATTCCTCTCCCAATTTTTTTGGATTGCAACTTCATCAGCAGAAATAGCGTTAATGGCAGTAACAGGTAAAAATGCTCTTCCACCGCGAGCGACCAAGTGAGCGAGTTGAGCGGGCCTAAGTAGTTTTGAATAAAAAACAGGTCATGAATTGCTCTTATCCTGAGATCGGGAGTCAGTTGACCGATTCGCAGGTAATTTAAAACGGTAACAAATAGAAGAGCGTAAGCGGAGGGAAGAATTTTAAAAGCTCGCCGAGTAAAAAAGCGAGCGAAACGAATTTCGCCCGTTTCTTGAAGTTCGCTAAAGAGAAGTCCGCCGATTAAAAATCCGCTCAAAACGAAGAAGAGGTCCACGCCGACCCATCCTCCGCGAATCAGGCCTTGCAGCAGAAGTCCATGTTCTGCATTTTCTTCGAGATGCAAATGATGAAAGAGAACGACAAAAATCGCGACGAAACGCAAGAGATCCAGACTTGTACGACGGTGTGCGGCAATGGGAATCATAGGATTGGGAGGTTTGTCTTATTATAGACCTTGTTGCGGCAAAGTCCTATCGCATGGGGACATCTCGTTTTGCCTCAGATTCGGCTCACTTATTTAATTTTGAGAGCGAATTTAAGGTGGTGAGCTGCTAATTCTTTCAGAATATCTTGTGAGGAGTCTTCAGATGAAATGGATTAAATTTTTACCAGTTTTGGTGGGTGCAACCCTAAGCCTTCAAACCGCTTTTGCTGCGAGTGAAGTGAAACCGATTTTTGTTTCAGGGCTGGATTTACCGGAAGGATATGTTGAAGCGACCGCCGCCAATCTTTTAAACCAGTTGTCGCCTTCGGTTTTTATCATCCCGAGAGAAGATTTAACCTTCACTGCCTACAAAGATTCGGTTTGTGTCAACGGGGACTGTGATGGTTATCTACAGACTTCACCCAGCGTGAAATTTACAATCACGGAATCTAAGCTCGATTCTTCGGTGCCCCGGGTCCTGAAGGCTGGCAAAAAGTTCAATTTAAAAGAAAAGCCAACGTGCCATCGAAATGGCGACAGTCCCGACGGAGAGTGGAATTGTAAACTCTCTTTAGTGAGTACGGATAAGAAGATCGAGGCTCTTCTTTACATAGGGAAAACGATAGGAACCACCCATTTCTATTCGGCAGGCGACCTCAATTCCTGGTTTGCTCTTTTTTGCCTCCTCCCACCGTCTTTCCGTAAACCGTTCGCGGAGGTCCTGGCGTGCCTGCGACCGTCATTTAATAGAACGATTTCAGCGGCTTAACTTTTACCGCGTTCCTTTTTAGCGTAGGTTCTGCTATAAGCCCGTCCCATGCTTCGTGTTTTCATTTTCACTTTTCTGCTGTTTTTTGCTTCGTGGGTCAGCGCAGGTCCGAAAAAGATCATTCGGATTGCCTGTATCGATTGCTATAGCTCGGCATCGCTTTATAGCCTTTATGCAAAAAAGTGGCTTCCCCCCGATACCGAGATTGAATGGGTTTTAGTACAAACGCATGAATATTCTGAAGGTCTCAACGTCTATCTCAATCAGTTTCCAAAAAAGAGCGAAAAAATTGTCTGCGATACTTCTGAAACAAATTGGCTCGACAAGCTCACCGAAAAACTAAAAAGTTTCGGGGTTGAGCATATCCTAGATGGAATGGATGAAGGAAGTTATCAGGCGACTCGCATTCGAGAAAAAATGGGCCTTCCTCACAACTCGGTGGATTTAAGAGAAGCTCGAAAAAAGAAAAACGCGCAAATGGAAATTGCAGAGGAACTTGGGATTCCGACGCTTAAGTTTACTTCAGTTGAGAGCGCCCTTCAGTTTATTGAAAAGTTTCCTCAAGAAGAGATCGTGGTGAAACTGAATGATGGGGTTTCGGGAGTGGGGATGAGTTATTTCTCTAAAAGCGATCCGCTTTTGAAGGAAAAACTTCAAGCGAAACTTGACGGTCCGATTGAAAATCCTTTTGGGAAAGAAGATTTTTATATTTTGCAGCCGAAGATTGTGGGCAGAAAGTTCTTTTTCAACACTTTTACCTTCGAAGGGAAGACGGTTGTGACCGGACTTTCGGAATATCACATGATCGAATGGGGCGGGAATATCCTGTATTTTATCGACCCTTTTTTGAGTCTCGATTCCCAGATGGCGAGAAAACTCAAGCCTGTGGCGTTAGAAATCAATCGCAAGATGAAAGTTACTCATGGGGCGGCTCACATCGAATTTATTTTAGATGAACTGACGGGAAAATTTTATCTTTTAGAAAATAACGTTCGCATTGCAGGTGCGGGTATTCCGGCGGTGGAATCTGAGATCTTTGGCATTGGCCAGGTCGATCTCAATCTTCTCTCGATTTTAGACCCACAGAGGCTTCGTGAAGAAATGGCGAAGTATCCGCGAAAACGCAACCAAGGGGCGTTGATTGTGGTGATCCCGAGTGCCAATAAAGGCAACCTCACCAAGGCAGGAATTCGAGAAATCGAAAAACTAGCTACCTATTTCAGGCCGAGTAATGCTTACAAGTTGATTCCCAACACACCTGTGAGTGAAACAAAAGATCAAAATACCGCGGCGGTGCTGATGCATCTTGTGGGAAATAGAAATGCGGTGCGGGAGGATATCCTGAAAACAATCGATCTCATCCCTACACTCGTTGAAAATAGCCCCGGACAGGTTGGTTGTGCCGAAAGAATTGCAGATCTCTCAAAAACTTTAAAAGCTCGCGTGAAGCAAATGAACTGGCGAGTTTTGCCAAGATAGATTTGCTCAGTAATGTCATTGCGAGCGTGCGTAGCACGCGCGGAAACCTTCGTGTGCTGAGTTGGGAAGGTTGCCGCGCGTGCTACGCACGCTCGCAATGACACTCATCACAAACTTAATTTACAGGCAATTGGAGTTGAATCGCCGAAGGTGTTGGAATCGGCGCAAGTGTTGCGGTGTCCGAGATGATTCCGGTGATTTTTAAAACTTCGGCAATGTCTTTTACGAAGAAAAACTCTAGCTCTTTTGTAATTTCAGGGCCGACTTCTTTTAAGTCGCCGGCGTTTCTCTCGGGCAAAACAACGCGTTTAATTTGGGCTCTGTGCGCTGCGAGAACTTTTTCTTTAATGCCTCCCACAGGCAAAATATTTCCGCTTAAAGTAATTTCACCGGTCATCGCGATCTTTGAATCAACCGGTCTGTTTTCGACTAAAGAACAGAGTGCTGTGAAAAGTGCGACCCCCGCAGACGGACCGTCTTTCGGAATTCCACCACTCGGCACATGAATATGGGTATCGAGTCTATCAAAGGGCAGGGAGTGGTTTCTGCCGAGACGCGATCGTAAAAGGCTGAGCGCTATCTGGGCAGACTCTTTCATGACATCGCCTAAAGACCCTGTGAGAATTAATTTTCCACGGCCTTCCATCTGAGTGACTTCAATTTTTAGAATTTCTCCCCCGACCGGAGTCCAGGCAAGGCCGGTCACAATGCCCGCTTTGTGTTCTTCGGCTGCCGTTTCTGAAAAGAATTTTTGGTGGCCTAAAATGACTTCTAGTTTTTCGGGTCTTAAAACAATCGGTTTCAGTGCGGGATCGGTTGCGATTTGGCTAGCCGCATAGCGAGTGATGCTGGCAAGCTCTCGAGACAATTGTCTGACACCGGCTTCTCGGGTGTAAGAATCGATGAGTGTTTGAATCGTTCCCGGCTCAATCACGACGTCTTCTGGCGTGACCCCGTGCTCAACTAAAACTTTGGGAACAAGATGGGTTTTTGCAATCTCAAGTTTTTCTTTTCGCGAGTAGCTCGTCATTTCGATAATTTCGAGACGATCTCTCAAAGCACTGGGAATCGTTTCTAATTGGTTCGCCGTCGTAATAAAAAAGACTTTCGAAAGATCAAATGGAGTATCCAGATAATGATCCATAAAAGTCGTATTTTGTTCAGGATCTAAAACTTCTAAGAGGGCCGAGGAGGGATCCCCTCTAAAATCGGTTCCCACTTTATCGATTTCGTCGAGAAGCATGAGCGGATCTTTAGTTCCGGCTCGCTTCATGTTTTGAATCATTTTTCCGGGGAGCGCACCGATATAAGTTCTTCGATGCCCACGCACTTCGGCTTCATCTCTCACGCCGCCTAAGCTTGTTCGGATAAAAGTTCTTCCCAACGCTTTGGCAATCGATTTAGCAATACTGGTTTTTCCGACTCCAGGAGGGCCTAAGAGACAAATGACTTGCCCGCGAATATCGTTTTTCAGTTTTGAAACTGCGAGGTGTTCTAAAATTCTTTTTTTAACTTTTTCGATGCCGTAATGGTCTTCTTCTAAAGTGGCGCGAGCTTCAGCAAGATTTAATTCTTTTGATTCGATGGCGGTCGTTTTTTGCCATGGCAAAGACACCATCCAGTCGAGATAGGTCCGGATGACATGGTACTCAGGTGAGCTACGAGGCACAGTTTGAAGCCGCGTCAGTTCGTCCGTTGCCGTCTTTTTGGCGTCGGCGGGTAAGCCGACATTTTCAATTTTTAAACGCAGTTCCTCGACGAGATTACTTTCGTCGCCTAATTCTTCGTGAAGGGTACGAATCTGCTCGCGTAAAAGATGGTCTCGTTGATCTTTTGAGAGACGTTCCATCATCTTTGTCTGAATCTCGTTTTGGAGAAGAAGTTTTTCTTTCTCTCGCAGCATATGTCCTAAAAGAGATTCTAAGCGTTTTTCAACATCGAGTGTTTCTAAGATCTCTTGTTTGATAGGAATCGGAAGTTGCAAAAATGTCGAACAGAGGTCTGCCACTTGAGCCGGCTCATCCAGCTGCTGCAGAAGTTTTACGATTTGCTCACTGCCCGGTATCGAAGACAGATTTAAAATTGTTTTTCCAAGTTCTTTGGCTTCAAGTGAAAACGTTTCGGTTTTAGAACTTAAATTTAAAGTGCCTTCAGGAAGTTGATAGCCTTTGGCGGCCAGGAATTTTCCGCCTTCAACAAATTCGGTAATTCGAAATCGGAAAAGGCCATTGACGATGAGCTGGTAACTCTCTTTTTCAACCTGAGTGACTTTGGAAATAAGGCAAATCACTCCAATGCGATAAAGCTCGTCACTCGAAGGCTCGTCTTTTGATGCGTCTTTTTGCGCGACGACGAGAAGCAAATCTCCTTGGCGTTCGGCTTGATGCACACTCTGCACACTTCTCTGTCTTCCGACGATTAACGGGACGGCGGCATTCGGAAATAAGACGGTATTTCGCACGGGAAGAACAGGGATGAGTTCTGGTAATTCGATGATGCGACGAGTCGAGTCCATAGTAGTCCTATAAGAGACTACGGACGAAGCGAGGGAAAGTAAATGGGGGATTTCAGGTTAGACCTTCATCCCCCATTCCAAAAGAATAGAAAAAAGCTTATTTGTTTTTCAATTTTTTATGACGCATCTTATAGCGACGCTTGCGGATGCCGGCCAATTTCTTGTTTTGGCGTTGCTGTTGGCGTCCGCGCTTGATTTTGGCTCTGCGTTTTGCTTTGTTCCGAGCCGTTTTTCGTTTCTTCTTTGCCATTGAGTTTGCTCCTTATCAAAAATGCTATTGTGACTTGACGCAAGTCGATTTTCAAGCGCCTTCGTTTAAACGTCGATGAAATCCCCTTGTTGTCGGCGTCCAGGGCTTCGTTGCGGACGGTGAACTTTAAAGCTCATCCGACCCTGCGGGTCTTTTCCTGAAAGATTCATAATCCACGAAACTAAACTGACGATGAGGGCTGCTAAAAATGCCGCTCCAAAACTGTCGACCGAAAAACCGCTGACAAAATGTCCCGCGAATTCAAAAAGAAACGCGTTGATAATCAGTAAAAAAAATCCCAAGGTCAAAACCGTTAAGGGAAAGGTTAAAAAAACTAAAATCGGTCGGACGATTGCGTTTAGAACTCCGAGAACGATCGCAGCGGCCAGTGCGCTTCCAAAATTTTCCACGTGCACGCTTCCCAAAATTTGCGGGATCGCAAAAATCGTTAAACTGGTGACTATCCAATTCCAAAAAAAACGGGGCATTGATAAACCTCTTGGACTCCTTTAGGACGCGTACCGTAGCTTAAGTTGTCGTTTTTCGCAAACTTTCCGTATGTTCTGCAATCATCCCGCGCACATGCTTATGAAGGGGGTTAGAATGTGTGCGTTCGTGCCAGGCTTGAACGAGCGTAATTTTGGGGGAGGGAAACGGCAGTTCATGAAGCGAAACCTTGAAGTTTTTCTCGTAAAATTCTCCCAAAGTCCTCGAAACCGAGATGACCATTTGAGATTCAGCAACCAGCCAGGCGGGAGTGAGGTAATTTTCGAAACCTGCCACCACCTTGCGCGTTTTTTTGTAGGGCAAAAGACGTTCATCGATGAGTCCGTACAGATCTCCTTGCGGGGAAATCAAAAGATGTTCGAGAGAAGCGTAAAGATCTAAGGTCAGTTTGGATTTGATGAGGGGATGGTTTTTTCGCGCGATGCAGACGAAATCATTTTCGAAAAGCTTTTGTTGATAAAATCCTTCGGGCAAATTTCCGAAATAACCCGCAATCGCGATATCGATTTCGCCTTTTTCTAATGCAAGCTTCGGAAGTTTTCCGCTGGCGTTTCTAAATTGAAAAACAAGTTGAGGAGAAGACTTTCGGGCCGACAAAAACATTTCAGATAAGACGGTGACCTCGAGAAACTCACTGCTCGCGATAGCGATTCGTCCCTTTGCATTTTCAGGAGCAAAGGCGGTTGTCTCAAACACCCGTCCTAGGTTTTCGAGTGCGGCGGCGATTTTGGGAGCCAGTTCGAGTGCTTTGGGTGTGGGGGAAATTCCTCGGGGGAGGCGGGTAAAGAGGGGGTCTTCAAAAAGATCTCTTAACCGGGTCAATGCGTGACTGACGGCCGACTGACTGAGTGAAAGCTCCTCGGCGGCTAAAGTAACATTCGAATTTCTAAAAACAGCATCGAAGACGGTGAGAAGGTTGAGGTCTTTCGTACTGATATTAGACGGATTCATATTACTCATAAAAACCATTCATTTCTCACATATCTTCAAATCCGTTACAACTGTTTTCAACAACAGAGTTCTTCAAGTAGAAGAGCTTAAACTTAGGAGAAACACATGACTCAAATTGCATTAAAGATCCTCATCGTTGTGACCTCACACAATCAATTAGGAAACACCGGAAAAATCACAGGCTACTATCTTCCTGAAGTCGCGCATCCTTACGTCGCGCTTGCGGAGAAAGGGTTTCAAATCGATATTGCGAGTCCTAAAGGAGGAAAAGCGCCTCTGGATCCCAATAGCATCAATGCCGCAGATAAAGTCAGCACGAGTTTTTACGAAAATAAAAAGACTCGGGGCCAACTCGACAATACTTTAAAGCTTTCGGATATTGATCCGAGTCAGTATTCGGCGGTTTTATATGCCGGAGGTCACGGAACAATGTTTGATTTTAGAAATAATCAAACGATCGACTCCCTTAATCGAGCGATTTATGAAAAAGGGGGAGTGGTTTCTGCCGTCTGCCATGGTCCCGCGGCGCTGCTTTCGACAAAATTATCCAATGGAAAGTATTTAGTCGCAGGTAAGAACGTCGCTGGCTTTTCGGATGCGGAAGAAGAAGCTGCAGGTCTGACACAAGTCATGCCGTATCTTCTTGAACAGGAGCTGAAAAAGCTTGGTGCAAAATATTCGAAAGCGGATTTGTGGAAGTCTCATGTCGTTGTCGATGGAAGACTTGTGACCGGACAAAATCCTGCATCGGCGGGCGAAGTCGGCGTGAAATTGGCAGAAGTCGTTTCTAATCTAAATAAATAAGGTGGCATATGAATCTCGAACTTCAAGGTAAAACCGCGTTAGTCACTGGAAGTACCGTCGGAATCGGATATTCAATTGCGGAGCGTCTTTCGATGGAAGGCGCTTCCGTCATCATCAATGGTCGGAGCGAGGAGAGGGTTGCGTCGGCCGTTCAGTCACTGAACTCTTCGACTGCGAAAGGATTTGTCGGAGATCTGACAAAAGCTGAAAAACGAGAAGCGCTTTTTAAAGCGTTTCCCAAAGTCGATATTCTCATCAACAATCTTGGGATTTTTGAAGCCAAAGCGCTTTCTGAGATTGGCGAAAGCGATTGGGAAAAAATGTTCCATGTGAATGTCGTCTCGGGCGCTGTGCTTTCACAGCATTACTTAAAAGAGATGCTCAATCAAAACTGGGGAAGAATTATTTTTATCTCGAGCGAATCAGGTGTGAATATTCCCCCCGATATGATCCATTACGGTGTGAGTAAAGCATCGCAGATGGCGCTGAGCCGAGGACTTTCGGAATTAACAAAAGGAACTCAAGTTACGGTGAATGCCGTATTGCCTGGGCCCACACTTTCGGAAGGCGTCTCGACGTTTTTAGAATCAGTGATTCAGGGATCAAAATCTGAAAAAGAAAAAGGGCAGGCGGAGTTCATTGCGAAGATGCGCCCGACGTCTTTGATTCAGCGTTTTGCGAAGCCTGAAGAAGTCGCGAATCTCGTGGGATATCTTTCGAGTCCGCTCGCATCGGCGACCAATGGCGCTGCGATGAGAGTCGAGGGTGGGTTGCTGAGGAATATCGGGTAGGTTTTTTATCGAGTGAGGTTGCGCCCGACCCGTCTTTGCGAGGAGCGAAGCGACGACTTGTCCGGCGCAGCTTTAGCGGAGACGGA
>CALCZU010000144.1 GCA_937903155.1 uncultured Bdellovibrionales bacterium | reverse complement strand
GAAAGACGAAACGTCTTCGCAGGTTCGTTTCTCCGTCAAAAAATCGGAGCGGGATTTAGACTGCCTTCGGACTGGAAGAAAGCCGAAGTCATGTTCGAATTCGAATCGGATGAAAACTGGAATATGGCCGGACCGGTGATCGACAATATCGAAGTCACACAGTAATTGCTATAACACGGGGCTCGGGGATTTCTATTTTGGAATAGGATCCCCGGGTACCTTCTCGGCAATAAGTCATCGAGTCTCCGAACAATTTCTGAGGGCCTGCGAAACAACCCGGGTCTCCTATTCCAAAATAGAAATCCCCGAGCCCCTTATTTTTTTCTCGTCTCGATGTTGTTTGTCCCGTGCCTAGTAAATAGCAGTTTTTCGTGGATTTACCCTTTTAGCGTGAGTTAAGCCATAAATTGAATTAATGAGGTCAGATGGAAGCACTTTGGGTTCAATTAAATGCATGGATTGTCGACAATGGGTCCAAAGATTTTATCAATTTAAGCGGTTTCCTGATAACTACAATCAGTTCAATCCTTGCAATTGTTTTCTATTTTAAAGGTAAAAAAGAAAAAATTCCCATATACGCTATTAGGACAAATAATTTGATCCGAGGGTATGGAAAGGAATATTCGCGATTAACAGTTTCGTACGGAGGAGAAGAGGTCGAAAATCTTTCAGTTGCAAAAGTCATATTTTGGAACTCTGGTCGAGAAACGATACGAAATACAGACATTCCGAACGGAGACCGGGTGAGAATTGAGGCTGCTACCGATTTTCGAATCTTAGATGCTAAAATTTTAGGTACCTCTCATCCGTCGAACGGTGCCAACCTAGTTGAGGCATCAGAAAAAAAGATCATGCTAGAATTCGAATACTTTGATTTTGATGAGGGGGTGGTAATCCAGGTTATTCACACAGGTACAAGCGAGGATGACATAAAAGTATTAGGAAAACTAGTGGGTGCAAAACGAATTGCAAAAATAGAAACCCCAATTTTAAGTAAGATCAAATTGTTCAGTGCTAAACGACTCATGATTCGAGACAGCAGAAGTAACCGCCTAATTATGGGGATAGTCACACTGATTGTCACAATAACTATAATAACTAGAGCGCTAGGAATTCAAATCGATGGATCTCCGAAAGCAGTCTGGTATATTAGAATAATTTATGTATTTTTTGCGTATGTGTATCTCAATATAACTTACTTTTTACTTAGAAAACATATGCCGAGAAACCTCGAAAAGTTTGCTGAAATCCAAAACAAGTAAGGACCATTTTCGTCCGAGTAGAACCGTAGCACCCCCTACTTGCTGAGTCTAATAATAAAAACTAAAGAAAAGTTGCCCGTTGTTTACTTTGTACTCAACACCTCGTCTATTCGTGCGCGAAGCTTTTTTAGCAAAAGGTACTTACTTCCCCAGGAAACCAACCGCGTCAATTAACGCACATAGTTTCCTGGGGAAGTAAGTACCTTTTTCTTCGAAGACTCAGTAAAACGAACTAAGGGATTGCTAAGGCAAGCCGTGATGGATCTGTTTCATCAGTTCAGAACACTTAATCACGACATGCTTATTGTCGTTAAATAGAACCGTGCGAAGCAACCATTCACCTGGTTTTGATGGCATCGAATAAGTGAGTCCACTCCGAGTCACAACTTCTACTAAAGCTGCGTCTCGCTCGTTCAGTTGCTTGGGGTCTATGGTAGTTCCATGATCCAGAATAAAGATGCGATCGCCCCGGGTAAAAGTTTTGCCCTCGGGAGTAGTGATAATCGGCAGGACTTCTTCAGGTGATGTTTCTGCAAGAAATGGATTGGTACGGTATTTCTTCTCGAGTTGCGCCCAATCGGGTCGAATGGGATCCACGTATTCAACGATCAAGACTTTCTTTTCACCGTATTGAACCGCACCCAAAACTCTTGCTGTGAAATAAACATCCACAGGTGCTAGGCCAGGCAGCTCACGCCGAATCGATGTATACACGATCTCTCCAATTTGATGCCCATCGATAGTGGGAAGCACTTTATGAAGATACGGATTATTCACCGAGACTGCTCTATACCCTCGCCGGTGGGTCGGTACATCGCCCTTTTCAATGGGAGCATCCACAATGACCCATCTTTCAGTGATAAAACGAATGTTTTGAATGCCAAGCTTCGCATGAAATATTCTATCCGTTAGGGTTACTTTTTCTTCAGTCGTAGCGGTGAGAAAACGATCGCGCTGGATGGAAGTGGGGGCACTCACGTTTCCATCCGCATCTAAGAGAGATGCCCAAACAGTGTAGTGTCCCGGCGCTAATACAACCACGCGAGTCATGTCTTCTCGAGTTTTATCCCAGTCATACGAAGTACCCCAACTCTCCGACCAACCCTTAATCAGTTTGTTATCAACATTAATTCCACCGACCAACTCCGAAATTGGATTTTTTGACAGAGGTTCCCATCCATACACAATCTCTTTATAGTCACTGTTGGGGACAGAACGTTCGTTGGTCCGATTTAACCAATGCTTTTTTCCATCAACTTCTATTTCTGCATCTCCACGTAGGGTAAGACGTACCACCGTCCCTTTGTAACTTTGGGTACCCGTAATCTTCATACTGGCGTTCTTGAGCCCTTAGGGTAGAACTCATATTTAGAAACAATCGGATTGTACGCCGAGGTTGACCAGACAGATGAGATCCAAGACAAACGGTCTTTATTCTCAGGCGAGGGCAACCCGAGTAACGCCGCCCGAGTTCCGGGGTATCCGACCATCGTGGCATCGAACCAACCCACGATCGGCGACACGCTAAAACCGAATGGGCTTTGTCTGACATTCTCCTTTACGGGATTCTCTGGGTCCTGGATGACTTTTGCGAGATGCGATTTTGGGTCGGTAACGATGCGCTCGGGTCCACTGTGTAATCGTATTTTAGCCCACTCATTCGAACTGGAAAGAACGACCGCACCCCAAAGTCCACCTGCCAGACCACCAACGGCTGCTTTGGGGTCACTATCATAGTACAACACGACTTCTCCCACCTCGAAAGGTGCGGCGAATGCAGTTGAAATGGATAGTAAAGTTGAAAGAAAAAGATAACGGAAAAGAATAGCCCGCTTAAACATAAGGTCCGATACAGTTGACGCGTGGTAACTGTCAACCACGAAAAATTAAGGGGGGTTTCACTCCCGTTACGGGAAGAAGCCTCTCCAGAGCATCGCTTTGCTTAAGTGTTCGAGCGAGACGGCCATGGCGGCTTTGCGCATGTCGACTTTCTTTTCTTTGTGGAAATCGTAGACGCGGTTGAAGGCGAAAGAGATTTTTTCCCAGAGCTTGTTGTTAACTTCTTTCTCGCTCCAGAAAAAGTTTTGCATCCCTTGGACCCACTCGAAGTAGGAAACGATCACGCCTCCCGAGTTCGCTAAGATATCTGGGATCATAAAAATTCCGCGATCGTAGAGAATGTCGTTGGCTTCGGCCGATGTCGGACCGTTTGCGCCTTCCGCGACGACTTTACACTTGATGCGTGAAGCGTTTTCTTTTGTAATTTGGTTATTCAACGCGGCCGGGATCAAGATGTCGGTTTCGACTTCGAGAAGTTCGGCGTTTGAAACGGCGTCAGCGCCTTTGAATCCTTTTAAGACTTTATTGTCTTTGATCCAGAGATTTAATTCGTCGAGGTTTAATCCTTTGGGATTGTACACACCACCCGAGACATCCGAGACGGCGACGATTTTACAACCGAGGTTTTGAATGATCTTCGCCGACCAGTAACCTACGTTTCCGAACCCTTGAACTGCGACCGATGTATTGGGTCCGAGATCCATTCCTAATCTTTTTGCGGCTTCAACGATCGTGAAGACAACGCCTCTTCCGGTCGCATCTAAACGTCCGAGCGAACCGCCGATTTCGATGGGCTTTCCGGTGACGACTCCCGGAACCGCATATCCCATTTGGGAACTGTAGGTGTCCATCAACCAGGCCATTGTCTGTTGGTCAGTACCGACGTCAGGCGCCGGAATATCTTTGTCCGGACCAATCATCATAAAAATTTCAGAGGTATAGCGTCGGGTCAGCGATTGTTTTTCGCGTCTCGACATTTTCGTGGGGTCACAGCGAATGCCGCCCTTGGCGCCGCCGAGGGGAAGACCCACGAGAGAATTTTTTAAAGTCATGAGCATCGCGAGAGACGTTGTCTCTGCAAGATTGACCTCGGGATGATAGCGGATACCACCTTTACCGGGGCCGAGCGTCGTATTGTGCTGAACTCGAAATCCGTCGAAAATTCGAATCGTGCCGTCGTCCATGCGAACGGGGACTGAAACATACAAAACACGTCGGGGTTTTGTGAGCCGGTTGAAAACGTTGGGATCCATGTCGATCAAGGTTCCCGCTTGTTCCATCATTTTGACTACGTTGTCGTAAAAAGGGTGGCCTTCCCAGCCAACGATGACTTCATCCGAATGCATAACACGCCTCCAAAACGATAGAGGTTACTCCCGGAAAATGAAAACGTCACTAGTGTCTCGCGTTTAGAAATGAGGATTTTTAGTTGTGCGATGCATTATTTTGAATGCGTCGGTGCTTCAGGAGATTTGGCATTTGAATTGTGTGCCACGGACTGTGGCGTCGATAAACGGTGTCGGTTTTCGATTTCGCTACCCTTTTCTCTTAAGAAACTGCCGTCAATTGAATAGAATGCGTTGAGAGATCCTTGAGTGAGACTTTTTCCGTCGCGCCCAACATGTTCGCCGGCGATTGCATTCGCTGCAGAAAGAACTCCCGCTAATTCCATTTCGCCGTGCTCGTTAATTGTCACGAGTCCGCCGCCCGAATCCCCGGTATGAACTCCGTTACCCTCTAATCGGATCGTAGCTTGCTTTCCCAATACATTTTCGACGATGGCGTGGTGTAAGCGTTCAAAATAGCGAGTTCCTAAAAATGCGGTGTCGCCGTTTTCAATTTTGTCATTTTGCCGGAGTTTTAAAACAGGAACGCCTGATTTCTTCATATTGCGACAAACCTCTCCAGAAAATTCAACGGCGACGATATCTGTACTCACTGAGCCCTGCTCTCTCTTTTGATGGACGAAAGCGTCTTTCACGATTCCGTAAGCGGTCGAAAACTGTGGCGACCAGTTTCCCTGGTCATTGAAAACGCAATGAGCGGCTGTTGCCATCGTGCAGATTTCTGGAGATTGAGTTTCGCCCGTTTTAAAAAGTGTTCCTTGGCAATTCCCCATTTTACCGTCTCCGGCAGGATTCATAATTCCAAAAGAAGGATTGCCCCCAACATTGGCAGGCATCATCAAGTTTTTAGTGGCTTGAAGGGCTCTTTCTTCCTTCTCTGAAATATTTGCCCGCTGACTCTGTCGAGGCGCTGTGTTTCCGCTTCGATCGCAGTTCTTCCCGCTCTGACCCGAGCGGTAGTCCATATTGGGGTTGGAGAGCTTATCGCGGCTGGCATCGCGGAACTGATGGCTGCTAGCCGAACGGTCTAAAGGAGTCGGACGACCTTGAATATGAGAATAATAATTTTTGAGAAGCTCTTCGACCAAGGCTTTATTGGGTCGTAATCCTTCGCCCTTCAAATCGTCTTTGCTTTTAATCGCCTCTTTCCATTTTTGTGGAAGGATTTTTAAAACTTCGCTCGCCTTGAGTCCGACTTTCAAGTTTTCGATCATGGTTCGGATAGGTTTGGGCAATAAATCTAAAAAGGCTTTTAACTCTTGCTCTGCAGCTTCTTCTTTTGGATCTTTTGGAGCGTTCGGATCTTTTTCTTTAGCATCGGGATTTGCTTTGGCTTCTGAAGGTTTTTCTTCTTTTTTCTCTTCAGGTTTTGCTTCAGCCGCTTTTGGATCGGCTACTTTTTCTTTTGAATCTTTTGTCGCGTCGTCTTTTACCGATTCTTTCGCTTCAGGTTTGGATTTTTGGTCTTGAATCGAGTGCATTTCTTTTAACTTTGAGATGAATTGCTCAAGCTCAGACGCTTTTGGAAGAGCCACGGCGTAGCCCAAAGAAATTTGGAAGATGAGAGAGAGCCTTAAAGAAGCTGAAAGTACTGGATGCATAAAAGTCTCGTTTCTTGACCTTTAAGAGTGCAATTCCAGGACCTGCATAAATTGTGTCTCGACACAATTTACTATATTAATTTCAGCAACTTACAACACCCAAAAATCCGATTTTTTAAAAATGAGTGTTCACAACTCAGACTCTCGACAAAAACCTAGTCAAAAAAGTGAATGCTTATTCTACGATTTTTTTCCGGCGCAGAACGAACGTGGCGGACTTCTCATCGACGAGCGTTTGAAATTTCGCCATGAAACCCTCTTCTTTTTTATCATCCCTTCGAGTGAGTTCTAAGGCTAAAAATCGTTCTTTATTTTCAGAATCAGGTTCGACGAAAAGAACGGTGTGTGCCTTCGACGGCCAAAGAACAATATCGCCGCCTTTGAGTAATTTTAAATCGTCTTTGGACTTCGCTTCAAAGATTGTAAAATCTGCCGCGTATTTATCTAAGTTATACTCTTTATAAAACTTCTTTTCTTCGTCTGTTAAAGGCTGCTTTAAAGATTCTCTGGCAGCAATTCCCATAAACTTTGTAGAGGTTCTTTGTGAGCGCGTGCAATACGCAATCAGAGAGGAGCAGTCGGCGCCTCGGCAGTAGGCTTTTTTGAAAGTTTCTAACTTGGAAAAGTCTGAGATTTCTTCTCCCGAATCTTCTCCCATAAACATATTGCCGCCGTAAACATACTGGTGATTAGGCATCCAGAGTCCTTTATTCAAGCCACCTTTGTTGCAAAACAGAGCCACCTTTTCCAGTTGATCGTTATATTCTGGCTCTGTGCTGTCTAAAAGCCACTTCGGAGCACCGGCGGGATAAAGAAGTCTTAACTTTTTAAAGTCGGGACAGGTCTCGGCCAAAACATTTAAGTTTTTTCCATTTTTAGCGACGATATTCGAATAGAGCAGAAGCGCTTTGAGCACAGTCACTTGATTGTGTTCAGGATGAAGATCGGTCACCTTCTTTGAAAGGATTTGGGGATCTTCTTTTAACAGTATCAGCGCGTCGTCCAAAATCCCAGAAAACTCTTCCATTTTCGAGTTTTTAAAACCGGTAATTTTCGCAAAACTGAATTGAAAAGCAAAAGGGCCCTTTTTCTCGAACCCAACTTTTTTATCCATCTCGCCTTTAATGTCCGAAAAAATTTTCTTGTCGACTGAGAGCTTTGTTTTCAGCTCATCAAAAAATAATTTTTTTCCGTTTTCATCGAGTCTTGATAACGATTTTTTGATTTCTTGCGACAAGATCTCGAGGTCATTCACGCTCGCATGATTCAATTCTTCCCGAAGTTTAAGGGCTGTTTGAATTTCGGGTTCTAGGTTACAAAGTGTGGCGGGTGCAGTAAGCAGTTCCATTCTCTTAGAAGCTCTTTTGGAATCATCAGGCGTGGCCAAATGCTCCGCTTTTGAAACCGATTGAACTAAACTCAAAGTGATAAGAAAAACTGAAAAAAATCGCATTATAAAACCCATGGCAAACCTCCGCCGGGCCAAAAGAATGCAAGAATTGAGCAGATAAACGCATTCTGACGGTGCCCTTTGAATTTTCGGGAGATTTAGGTTTTTGCTCCGGCTTCAAGAGTGCCTAAAAAAATGGCAAATTGCCTATTTTAAGCATCAAAGAGCGAAATCACCCCCTATGGACCTCGGACTTGGCTGTTTTTGGGAAACAGCGTATGGTCTCCTGCATGAGTAAACGTATTCGCACGTCCGTCGCATGCTTTCATGACGACAAAGTCTTGCTTTGTGAGATGACGGATCCGAAATCTAAAAAGATTTATTTCTTTCCACCCGGTGGAAAAATCGAAAAAGATGAAACTTTTGCTGAAGCCGCTGTCCGAGAAACTTTGGAAGAAACAGGGTACGAAGTAAAAATTCACGAGAAGTCTCTACACACGATTCAGTATCTTTTTCACTGGAATGGAAAAACGCGCGATTGCACCACCCATTTCTTTACGGCGACGCTTCTTTCGGATGTGCAGAGAAAATTTTCTTACGAAGAGTATCAAACGGGAGTCATTTGGCTGCCGATTAAAGACATTAAAAAAACATTTTCTTATCACGACGAAATTCGTGACGCCATGATTCACCTTGCAAAGAAAGCTCGCTAGCCATGTCTCAGCCGACGGAGAAAATTCTTCTCACGGGAGCCACTGGTTTTTTAGGAAGCCATTTACTGAAGAGCCTTGTCCAGCATGACAAAGCCTGCATTGTTTTAAAACGTTCTACTTCTGACACGGGTCGAATCGCAGGCTTATTAAAAAAGGTAGACTTCTACGACTCAGATAAAGTCACATTCGAAGAGATCTTTAAAACCCATTCAGTCGATTGGATTATTCATTGCGCAACGAACTATGGGCGCCGTGGAGAAAATCTCTCTGAGATCTTAGAAGCCAATCTTCAATTTCCGTTAAAGCTCCTTCAGTCGGCGAGTCGGTGCGGGCTGAAAGGTTTTATCAATGTCGACACTGCTCTCAAAAGCTCGACAAATGCTTACAGTCTTTCAAAGAAACAATTCTTAGAATGGTTAACGACTTTTTCGAGAACTTTAAAAACTTTCAATCTTCGTTTCGAACAGTTTTATGGGCCCAATGACAGCGATTCGAAATTTACCACTCGCGTGATCCAAAATCTGGCGAAAAGCGTCGATAAAATGGATTTTACTTTGGGAGAGCAAAAACGAGAATTTCTCTATATCGACGATGCGATCCAAGCCATCCTGACGGTTTTGCAACAGTCTGCTCATTTTGGAAAAGGTTTACACGAGTTTGAAGTCGGTTCCGGACAGAGTGTCAGCATTCGAGAGTTTGTTCAGCTCGTAAAAGAGATTTCTCAAAACCAGAACACTCAACTTAATTTCGGCGCGATTCCCTATTCGGAAAACGAACTCATGAACTCGCAAATGGATATCAGTCGATTAGTGTCTTTAGGTTGGACTCCCAAGGTCGGGTTAGCCGAGGGGATTCAGAAGACTATTCAGCTTTCTGAGGGGCATCATGGCTAAAGTTTCTATCCTTCTGTGCTGTTACAATCAAAAAAGCTATCTCGCAAAAGCGATAGAGAGTGCTCTCACCCAAACGCACTCCGATATCGAATTAGTCATTATGGATAATGGCTCGACCGATGGTTCGCACGAGCTTCTAGAGACTTATCGCAGTGACCCACGAATCAAATTGGTGCTCCATCAAAAAAATGAATTTATGACAAAGACTTCAAATGAAGGTTTGAGACTTTGCACGGGTGAGTTTGTTTCGCAGCTCTATGGCGATGATTATTACTTGCCCGAAAAGATTGAAAAACAGCTTCAGTGTTTTCAAAAGCTGCCCAAAGAAGTCGGCGTCGTTTATTCACCAGGATACCGATTGAATGTCGTCACGGGTGAAAAATGGATTCCTCCGATGATTCAGAAATCGGGTTGGGTATTAGAAGAAATGCTGTGTTCGGAAAATCTGGGAGGCAGGATTAATCCGATTTCTCCTCTCATTCGACGCGAGTGTTTTGAAAAATATCCCTTTAGAGAAGAGATTTTCCATGAAAGTGAAGAGATTTTTATTCGATTCGCAATCGGTTACCAGTTTTACTATTTAGATGAGCCCTTGGTTGTCATGACCGATCATGAAACAAATTTAGGAAAAGCGTTTAAGTACAATCAAGTGAACAGCCATCGCTTAAGCGCCGCTTTAATGAATGACCCGGAATTTCCGTCTCAAATGCGAGGAGTTTTGCGGGCGTATATGGCGAGAACTTTATTTTACTACGCTTGGCAGGGCATTCGGGTTTTGGAAGACACACGGTGGGCGAGATCTTGCGTTGCAAAAGCGTGGATGCTTTTTACGAAGGAGAGTTTCCGTCCGAAAGCGATCGTTTGCACGCTATTGTCGCTTCTTCCCTCCTCGTTACTGCATGGGATCAATCGAATCATCAGTTCTTTGCGAGGCACACGACAAGTGGCGCTCAAAGAAAGTCTTTCTTAGCCCCCGTCGTTGCGAGGAGCCGCAGGCGACGAAGCAATCTCGCGGCATAAGAACGCGCCGGTTTGAGCATCCAAAGTTCTTCTCAAGTACAACGAGATTGCTTCGTCGCTTCGCTCCTCGCAACGACGGGTAGGACCGCGTGGTTCACAGCACGGGTGGGGCCGTCCGGTTCACAGCAAAGATGTTTAAGCGGTTTTTTTATTTTGAGAGTTGCAGAAAAGGTCGATATTTTGCCAGGATGTTTTTTTGAGTTCGGGAATAAGGTGGGTCAGTTTAGCGGTATCAATTTTTCCCGGATCATAGTGGTAATTTCCGAAAGACACTTTCTTTTTCAGCGAAGTCGCAAATTCTGAAAGCAGGATCGAATCAGAGGCCGCGAGATTGAAGATTCCCTGCTGGTTGGCTTCGATGAGTTGATTCAACGTCACGCGAACGTCGTTATACAAGATGCAGTTCAAGCGAGAATCTGCCGTGAGTGAGACTGTCGGCGTGGTTTCAAAAAGAATGCGGGTCATTGCATTGGGTTTCATTCCATTTCCGAAAAGGGATGTGCAGCGAAGAATGCAGTAGTTTTTCGAGCGACTCTTGACGAGCTCTTCGTTCATGAGCTTTAGAACCCCTGAAAAATTTTCCACGTGTTCCACCGAGATATCCAAGTCTTCTTGAAAATTGACATCGACTTCTCGGGGATAAATGCGATTGGAAGAGAGATAAACAAACTTTTGGTGAGGAAGCTTTAAAAGTTTTTCGGTAAGAGAGAAATTGTCTTCGATAACCTGCGGTAAATCTGAGTTTTTGAGATCCTGACATCGACGAAACGCACAGTGAACAATGACATCAAACTCTTTCCCCTGTAAATCTTCGACGCGATCCTCTCGCCCAAACCCAATCGCATTCGGAAAATGCTCCAGCAAATAGCGTCCCAGGCCCGCGGTTGCACCTGTCACTAAAATTTTTGGGAGGAGTTTTTGCAAGATGATCTATTATAACATGCTCCCACTTGGGTTTAGAAATCACACAAAGCGTCATCTACCTGTCTCGAAACGTTAACACTTCCCTTAACCTGATTTGGGGTTTCGCTTGAATTCAGTTAGCGTTATCAACGGGTTATCATGGGTCCAATAGGGGGAGAAAAAATGAAACAATCCAAATCATTACTCGCACTTTCTTTTTTAGTTTCTATTCCGTTAAATCTTTACGCGCAGAATTATTTTGTCGAACTCAAAACAAAAAATCCAAGCTTACTGAGGCAGTCCTTGGAAGCGCGAGGAATCGAAGTCGAGGGTTATTCGAAATCCAAAGGACTTCTAGGAATTGTGACAGACGATCTCACAACCCTTAGCAAAATCGAAAACGAATTCTCAAACGATCCTTTGAATCGATTTCAATCGGTTCAAGTCACCGAATCGAAACCTTTCTTAGCTTTTCAGGCCGCTGACGCAACCGATGGCGTCGAAGAATATTTGGGGACCGAGCAAGTCGTCGAAGAACTCCAGAAGCTCGAAAGTGAGTTTCCACAGTATGCAAAAGTTTTAAACGTCACTGAATTTTTAAATGTCCCGCAAACGCATGAGGGCCGAGATATTTTCGCACTCGTTGTTGGAAATCATCCCAGTGAATTTCAAGACAAGCCAAAACTTCTCATGATTGGCGAACACCACGCGAGAGAAGTGACGACTCCTCACGCGGTCATTGATGGAGCTCGCGACCTTTTGACTAAAGCTCGTAACCGCGAAGAGTGGGCCGCGAACGCGATCGAAAATACGCAAATTGTCTTTCTCCCGGCCGTCAATCCAGATGGTTTAAATACCGTCATGACCCAAGATCGCATGTGGAGAAAAAATCGTTCTCCTAATGGCGGAGGCGCAAAAGGAGTGGATCTGAATCGCAATTATGGTTTCAAATGGGGGAAATGCGGACAAAATGAATCTAAAATCAGTAGCGATGTCTACAAAGGCCCCGCGGCAGATTCTGAACCCGAAGTTCAACTCGCTGAAGCGCTCAATCAACGCTTACATTTTCAATACGCGATCTCCTATCACAGCTATGGAAATGAAGTGTTAATGCCTTACCTTTGCGCCACTCTCGCCGAGAAGGAAGTTTACAATAGCATGCGAGATAAAATTCAAAAGGCGACCGGTTTTGGAAAGCGGCCCGCGAGTTCTTCAGGCGAAGATCACGAATGGCATTACAACAAACTCGGAACCCTCGCCTTTCTTCTAGAAATCGGCGACGATTTTCAGCCATCGTTTAAAAACTACCGAGAAAAGATCTGGCCGAAGGTTCAAAAGGTCGTTCCTTTAATTCTCGGTGAAATGAGCAGCAACTTTACCGAAATTCATGTGAAAAATCGTCAAGGCAAACCTGTCTTGGCCGAAGTTTCGGCGGATGCCGTCGCTTTTAAAGAAGGCGAAGTCCGAATGACTGATAACTTTGGAACGCTCCGATGGAGACTTCCCAATGGAAATCACAATCTCAAAATTAAAGTGGGTTCGGTCGTTAAAAAAACGATTACGACAAAATCTTCAGGAAATTTCGAATCGATCGAAGTTATCCTAGACGAGTAAGTTTAAATCCGCCGTAAGCCCCGTCCTGGTGATGGTTCAAATGGTGAAGACGGCTCCCGTGCGCTCGCTTGTCTTTTAAAAATGCGCAGAGTCCAAAGGCAGAACCTGTCGAAAAGTCGCCTGAGATCGCGCGATAAGCATAGGTCGTGTCTGAAGAAATTTCTTTTTGATCGACTCCGTACCCAAGAAGGAGACCCGGTTGATGAGATTCATGAAAAACTTTTTCTTGAGAAATGCCGAGAGTGACATCTTCGAGATAGCCTAAAGGTTTAGTCTCCGCGAAGGACTTTTTTGCCATTAGAAGAAACGCCGCCCCTTCTCCTAGAGTTTTAGGCTCGACCTCTTTTGAATAGATTCTCTCTGCTGCAGCATCATAGGGAGCTTCGATCACATCCGATCCCCCGACAAGTGCGAAGTCAATTTCGTCATACTCAATTTTGAAAGCAGCGGTCAGAAGAGCTGCTTCAAATGACACGGTCTCTTGAGAAATAACGTTGGTAATGCACTCAACCCCTAGGGCTCTCGCCGCATAAAATAAGCCTGCATTGCTGACGGTATTAATAAAAGTTGAAGGTGAAACGACCGTCTGATGATGTTGCAAAATCTCTTCCGTAAATTTGATGGCGTCGGGAGTATTGCCAAGACCCGTTCCTAAAAAAAGCCCGATGCGTTTTCCTTCTAATCGATTTCGATCGATTTGATTAAGACATTGAAGGGCTGCCAAATTCGAAAACCGGACATATCGGCTCGCGCGACGGACTTTATTTTGAAACGTTTCAAAAAAGAGGGCGTCGATATCGAGTTCATCACCATTGAGATCGCGCACTTTAGAATCGGGCATCGCTACGGTGCGGGCAAATCCGGAGACACAAAGGATGGGCAATGGAGAGTTAAACATACGTTGTCTCCACCACTAATCCGACAGAACTTCCGCCAAATCCAAAATACGTGAACAGGTATTTTCCCGGGCTACTGCCATAGGTTTCTCGCGTCGGGCAAATTCCGATTTTTTCATCGAGTGTTTCAAATCCGGCCGAGCGAGGAATAAAACCTTTTTCGATACAGCCTAACCATGTGGCAACTTCGACGGCACCTGCGGCTCCCAGGGTATGGCCCATGTAGCCTTTGATCGAAGAAAACCGAGGAACGGGATTGAAAAATTTGGAAAAACCGATTCCTTCCCCGAGATCGTTATCCAACGTTCCGGTTCCATGCGCTTTAATCGCGATGATTTCTTCTTTCTTTGTTCCGGTATTTGCAAGCGTCGCCTCTAAAAGTTTTACGGCGCTGAGCCCAGTCAAGTCGGAGCCGGTAATATTAAAATGATCGTTGGTTGCAGCCCCGCCTAAGAAATAATTCCGAGAATTTCTTGCATCGATACTTAAAACAACGACGCCACAACCTTCTCCTAATTGCAGCCCGTTTCGGTTCTTGTCGAAGGGTCGATGACCTGTCGGATCGTAAAGCATTAGGCTTTTGAAACCATGAAGCGTCGTATTTAAGAGAGTCTCGTAGCCGATGACGACTGCATGGTCGATGAGTCCATTCTTTATAAATGAAGCGGCTTCCAAAAGCGCAAAAGCACTGGAAGTGCACGCCGTCGAATAGGTGAAAATAGGCCCCGAAATCTTCGCGCGCTTCGCAGCCGTGTAGGCCACTTCGCCCATTCCGCGCGCGGTCATCTGCGAACGAAAGACTTCGAGCGATTTTGGATTCAAATACGTCTGACTTTCGGAAGACAGCATCAAGCCGCTCGTCGTCCCCACGAAAACCCCGGTTTTTTGTTTTTCGATTTCACTGAGCCCGGCTTGATCCAGGGCAGCATCGAGAGCCAAATAGAGGATCTCATGCGCTCGATCTTTAAGCTCGCAGTCAAAAGGGATCTCTCCTCCTGAAAAATCTCCCAGGATAAAAGGATTTTTTGTCAGTGGCTTTAAAGAGATTTTCTCTTCTCGCAGAGATTGGACACACTCTTGTAAATTGAGTCCGGAAGCCGAGCAAACGCCGAGACCTCGAATTCCTATTTTGAAACGTTGAGAAGAATTTGAAGTCATTGCAAAACTTGTTGTTTTGAAAAAATATGATTCGCGAGGGTGTTGACGGATTTCATGTGCTCGCGCGCAGAGCTGATATCTTGAATTCGGACGCCATATTTTCTCTCAATCGCGACCGCTAAATCGACCGCGTCAATGCTTTCTAACTGCAGGGCGCCTTGCCCGTTGATAAGGTAATCATCATCGTTGATGTCCTGAGATCGAACGTTTTGAATGGCACAAACTGAGAGGATCAAATCTTTTAAATCGGTTTTTAATAACTCAACGGATTCAAACTTTGCGGTTTCTACAGCCACTGAAATCTCCTTTTCCCTATGGACAGTAATACCAGCGCAAAAGCAAGGAGTACACCCAGTTTCGGAGCAATCACGCTAAAAGGCACTTCGCGCACGAGAACATCCAGATAGGCCTGATGCCCCCAGTAAAGTGGAGAAATTTTAGCGATTTCTTGCATAAAAAGCGGCATTGCGAACAAGGGAACCATGATTCCCCCTAAGGCCGCCATGCAAATGACAAGGCCCGCGGAGAGGGCTGATGCTTGCTCAACCGATTGGCTAACACTGGAAATAAAAATCCCGTAGCTCGTCGCTGTGAGCGCACAAATCAGAGTCACGGGGATAAGAAATTGAGAATCATTTCCCAGCTGAAATTTTAACTCCGTACAAAGTGGAATGACGTACAAACCGATCAAAAGCATCGAAACAAACTGAAGAAGATTCACCGTCACATACGGAATCAGTTTCCCTAAGATCAGCGTTGTTTTCGTCACGGGCAGAGTCAATAGACGCTTGATCGTCCCATCTTGCCGCTCTTTTAAAATTCCACTCGCAAGTGGGATCGCGATGAAAAACATCGCAAAAAGAGACCATCCTGGCACATTCTGTTGTAGCGAAGTTGGAACAATTCTTCCGGCCTCAACTTTTTCTTCTTTCAGAAAATCTGCCAGGTTCATTTTCTCAGTCTTCGGAATTCCCTCATCGTTGATAAACGCGAGAGGATCTTTAAGATTTGTTTCGTCCTTATTGCCCTGGGCCTTTTCGAGCACGAGCTGGTAAAGCGCGTTGCTTAAACTCACTTTTACAAACCATCGATAAGCAGGATTGAGCGTGGGATCGAGCCAGATCTCCATCGACTGAGAAGGCTTTTGAGCTGCCGAAAAATTTGAACGCGAAAGCTTTGAAAATGCTTTTGCCGTTTCCGAGGTCACTTTGAGACGCGCTTTTGCAGAGATACTTGAATTCTCATCAATCACGTCTATCTGAGGCATTTGAATCAGCTTCGACTTGAGAGAATCGGCGAACTCCTTAGACTCTTTCTCAGAAATAATCTGGAGGGTGACTTTTGAATTGGATTTATCTGAAAACACATCCTGAAGCGCTATCGAAAGAATAAAGATAAAAATCATTGGCATTAAAAATAAAACCGCCGTGGCTTGACGGTCGCGGGCTAGAAGAAGCCATTCTTTCCAAATCAGAGATTTGATTTGTCTCATACGTCTCTCAAATCTTTCCCAGTCCACTCGATAAAGTGTTCTTCGAGCGACATTTGCTTTTGTTTCGAGTTTTTAAATTCATTCATCGAACCTTGAAACAAGATTTTACCGTGATCCAAAAGAAGAAGAGTTCGACAGAATTTTTCAACTTCTTCCATATAGTGGCTGGAATAAAGCAGCGTCGTTCCTCTTGAATTTAATTCGTTTAATGCTTGCAAGATCAAGTGACGAGAATGCGGGTCAACGCCGACCGTGGGTTCATCGAGCATTAAAAGCTTCGGAGACGTCACGAGAGCGACTGCGATATTCAATCTTCGTTTCATCCCTCCCGAAAACTTTCCACTCTTCATATCTCTTTGTGCATAGAGTCCGACAAACTCTAAGCACTCTTTTACTTTCTCATTCACTCTACGGCTCTCTACTCTTCCGATTTCCGCAAAAAATTTAAGATTTTCAAACGCGGTGAGTGAAGGATAAAGAGCAATTTCTTGAGGGGCCAACGCAATCCAAGATTTTGGATGGGGTTCGGATAAAACGAGTTGTCCTTTTAGAGGATCTATTAAAGAAGCGAGAATGGACAAAAGTGTCGTCTTCCCTGCCCCATTCGGTCCTAGAAGACCAATAAAGTCTCCACTTTTAATTTCAAACGACAGATCATCGAGCGCTTTTTTCGGTGCGGTAGGATATTGATAGCTTAAATTCTGGATTTTCAGCAGAGGATGCATTGATCGATAAGCTTAAAGGCTTCCTCTTCTAAATCCGCGGCTTTCTCGAGTGTCTCAGCAAGCGAATTCATTGTCTTTTTTGAAAAGTCATCGGACTTGCAGGCTTTCGCACATTGAACGGCGAAGGCTCTCCAGCTATCTCCCGCTTGAGTCATCAAGTTCGAAGCTTCTTTTAAACGCGAGCCTGGGATTTCGCTCGCGGCTTCTTCTAAGAACGCCGCATAAAGAAAACGAAAACCCGCGCCGCCTGTTCCGATCTCTTCCTGCATTCGAACGACCTGGCCTAAGTTTAATTTCACTTGGCGAGGCGTTTTTAAAGTCTCTGGCCATCTTCGCATGCGTTTGGCTAAAAGGCGGATTCCACGCACTCCAAAAAATGGAATAGGGATTCTCAGCATGCGATTCGAAGTTTCTTTCAACGCGCTTTTAATTGCACTCGCTCTGTCTTTCGAACCGTTTGCAACCGACACCGCATTGTAAAGAGCGCCTTTGGGCGCGAGCGGCCCTTTCGCAAACCAAGCTCTTTTAAAATCTTCCTTAGGACAAGTGACCATCTCTTCGCCAATTGGATCGCTGACGATATACTCATCCACTTTTTTCCCGCAAATAATCGCGTGATGGGCATTAAATTGAAATCGAAACTGCGGAGGAAGATAAGGAAGCCAAAACACACTCAGCTGAACGCCCGAAGGAATTCCTTGTTCCAACATCTCGTCCAAAGCTTTGAGCGCTTTTTCTTCGCTCTTGAACTGGCGTTTTTGAAGTTTGATTCCCGTCCGCTGAAAAACTTTTTTTAGGATGGTTCCGGGATAACTTCGAAAAGATGTTAGCGGCAATCCCATAATTTTCATAAAAGGAAGATGCGCAAAGAATAAACCACTTCCCAATCCAAAGGCCATGGGCTCTGAAATTTTCTGCCCCTGATGGGTCAGTAACGATGCCGCGACCCCACTCTCACAATGAGCCGACTGCAAATGCTTAAAATTTTCGACATTCATTTTGGAACCTCGCTCAACTCGTTCAATGGAATATTCAAACAGTTGGCGTAGGTTTGAAGTGTTGATTCCGAAAGTTTTTTAAACACTCGAGGATTTAAATGTCTTTTCACCTGAAACGTGAAAAAGCCAGTATGCTGAGCCAATAATTTGGGGGTCATTTGACGTCGGGTCATATGCGCCGCGAGAGGGCTCAGCTTCCCGTCCTTCACATCTTTTAAAACTACGAGATAGGCACTTTCTAAATCATCCAAAGCTTCGGCGGTGAAATAAGTTTCGACAGCCCATCCTTTCGAAAGAGCCTGAACATATTGACCGTCCTTAGTGCGCGCGTACATCGCGCGTTTATGCCCATCGTAAAAATTTTCATCGTCCTGCGGGACTTGTTCAATGTCCAATTTGACTCCTTCAAACAACGGTCAGATGCATGTATCCGACTGAAAAACGGGCGCTTTCGGGGATGAAACAAAGAAGTCTGTCGCCTTTTTTTAGCTTTCCGCTCGAAATCAGTTCTTCGAGCATAATGTAGATAGACGCCGAACCCGTATTACCTTTTGTCGTTAGATTGGTAAACCACTTTTCATATGGGATCGGAAATCCAACTTTTTCTAAGTGCTCGCTCACAATCGGGCGGAAATAAGAAGAAGAATAGTGAGGTAAAAACCAATCGATGTTCTCTGGTTTCAGTCCGTGCCGATCCATCAAGATGGGCATCGTTTCGTCAATCGTGATGTTCGCGATATTGGCATTCAGAAGTCGGACGTCCTGAGAAAGATTTAAATAGCCGCCGGTAATTCTTTGATCGGGATCGACTTCTCTCCAACCCACTAATTTCCCGGTCTCGTCTTTCTGTCCACCGCAATACATGCAAGTTTCAAGTTTATGAGCAAACGAAATAATATCGACCCAATCAATCTTTAAAGAATGTCTGCAGGGCGCGGGTTCATTGGCTAAATACAAAGCCCCTGCCCCATCCGAAAGAACCCATCGCAGAAAATCGGTTTGAAAAGCAAGCGTCGGTTTTTCTTCATCCTCTGCACGCATCGTGATCTCTTTTTGGAGATTTTCAGAGCGAAAAAGATTCGAAACCAATTCGGAGCCCGTCGCAATTGCGCGTCTCGCAGTTCCTGCTAAAATAGAAAGGTAGGCGTATTTTAAAGCGGTCACTCCCGAGCAGCAAACTCCCGAAGCCGTCATGACTTCCATCGCGGGTGTTTTCAATTCTCCGTGCACCATCAGTCCATGACTCGGAACCATTTGGTCGGGACTGCTCGAACCACTGCAGAGCAAATCGACTTCGAGTGGGAGTTGGTAGTTCGCTGCTGCATTTCTAACGGCGAGCGCTGTCATCTCAGCATTGGTGTGAGATTGCTTTCGAGTTTCGGGATCAATCGCGTAGTGCCGTGAAGTAATTCCTGTTCCCGCCATAATGCGAGTCTTCGTGCGCGACGGCACACCGTTAATAATCCCTAAAATATTTTCAAGATTTTCATTTTTTACGGCTTGATTGGGTAAAAAGATTCCAGCACCGACGACATAGACTGATTGCAACGCCGACCTCCCTGTTTACGAAGCCCTTTCAGATTTGAATCTACAAACTGAACGACTCCCCCGATCAATTTCAAAATTGGTATTGCAAAAAGAAGGTATAAAAAAAAGAAACAGATGGCAACGTTTCTTCCGATACTTTCGCGCGAAGAAACGTGCTTTATCAACCTCGCCCAAAATCGAAAACTTTTTTTACCAACGCTCTCCATAAAAAGATTTCCGGCGCTCGGGATCGTCTCACGCCAACTCGCCGCATTATTTTTAAAAACTTTTTTACCGGTCACTAAATAAATCGGAGTGCTTAAATAGGTTTTCCAAGAAGCGAGAGGTTCTTTGTAAACGAGAGGCTCAAGAATATTCGCAACAAAAGGTTCAGTGATTTGTAAAAAATCTTGGTAACCGGACCACCAAAGTTCGCGGCACGTGATCACGGGAAGGATTGTTTTTCCTCTCAGCCACTTTCTCTCTAAAAGAAAAGTTTTCATCGGCTGAGCCACGCTTAAAAACCAAACCGGAAATCCCAGGACCACCAGGTCCCAGTCTTTTTCAGGGATCTCAAGAGGTCGAATGGCGACCGAAGGACCTAAAACGGTTTCGGGCATGATCGAAAAGAAACGGAAAAACCCCCAAGGAAAAGGAAGGGGTTTCTCCGTTTCAATAGAATACATTTCGATAGCGGCCCCTCTTTCCCGAAATGGCAATAGCGCGTTTTCCAGCGCCTTATGCACGGTTCCGGTTTGCGAAAAAGAGACAACTAGGATTTTTTTGGAATCCACAAAATCACAGTCAGCTTAGCGCTTCTCTGTGTTTGCAAGTTTCCATTCGATATCTTTGGCAATTTCTTTTCCCGTGGTCTTACGGTCATTGCTTAAGTTTTCGTAAACGCGACGGACGACGACTTTGTATTCGCCCGATTCAACTTTGCTTCCGAGTTTGCAAACGAGGTGGAAATTCTTTTTCTGTTTGGAAGTCAGATCAATCGTCCGTTCGCCGGCTCCAAAGAAAGCATGTTGGAGAGTTCCTTGGACATTGCCTTTGTAGCAACCCATATCAGCTAACAAAACAATCACAGTTTTTTCGGATTCATTGATCATGCTGAAATCAACGTCGTATTTTTTGCCTTTATCTTTCAGTCCGTTCGCTTGGACGGTAAGCACCGCAGATTTGGTGGCCACGGCCGCCCCAGTATCGACGACTTTTCTACCCGAGCAAGAAATCAACGCACTCATCACGACGATTCCTGTTAAAACTTTGATCATGCTGTCTCCTATAAGTATTTAAGTTTGAGGCCGCATCATAATACTGTTTTTTCCGCCTAGCAACGAAGAGAAGGCGTTTAAAAATGACGCCGCGATCCAAAACTGTCTACTTTTACATCCATTGATTTTCTTGTTACATGCATTTTATGCAAAATCGTTTTGTTCGCTCTATCGCATGGGATTTGGTTTGGACGTTTCTCACCTGCGGTCTTTACAATATTTATATTCAGTCCGAACAAATCAAAGCGACCAACGAGATGCTTCGCCAAGAAAAATATTCTTTTTGGCCCTGGTTGATTTTCACGATTCTCACTTGCGGGATCTATCACGTTTATCACGAGTACCGAATGACGTTGGACCTCTGCCAGCTTTCAGGACGAGAAAATGCGACGGAAGCCTTAATCTGCGCGGCTTTTGCGGGTTTTGGACTTCACATCATTGCCGACTGCATTCAGCAAACCTACATCAACCAATATTATGGTTCGACGAAACTCTAATTTGCTTTTTCCGCTGACATTTTTGTACGGATTCTCGTTTGTTTTCGCCCATTTTTTTAGCCACCATTGGTCTTGGATTAAATATCTTCCGCTGAAATGTCCTCTCAACTTCTTCTTTGGAATTCACTGTCCGACTTGCGGGCTTGGCCGCTCATTGATTCTCGCGTTTAGTTTTCCATTCGAACGCGCATTTGAGTTCCACGTTTTAGGGGTACCTATTTTTATCTTGGCGAGTCTTGGAATCGCATCTCTTTGGACGATCCGAGTTTTCGACTTTATATCTCTTCGGAAAACGAGCCAGGAATGCAGACGAGAAAAGACGCAGCCCCCGCGGTTAACGCTAATGCAAAGACCTCATTAAAAAATCCGACTCGCACGCCATCCAAAGCCCCAAACATCCCCATTAAGAATCCTAAAAAGAGAGAGACGATCAATCCGCAAAGTGCGCCGACGACGATAGCGAACAGTTTTTTCTGCCAATCCGACTCAGGCTCAAAGAAAGCCCGTCCTATAGCCGAACCAAGAGTCGCCCCGAGCAAAGCACTCCAAAGTGCTCCAAAGAAAAAAATAAATTCTCCCGAAATAAACTTCATCATCAATGCCGGGACAAGACACGCAAGCATTTCTTTGACAAAGGGGGTTTCAATCAAAGGCCCAACAAAACTTTTCATCACAAAAACGATGAGAATCGGAATGGGTGCCCATTTCCAATCCATCGGATTCTCACTCAGACGATTCCAGATCGGAAAAGCAATCACCGCCGACAGATACGCCGCTCGCCAACCATCGCGACTTTTAAAAGAATTAATATTCTGTTCGTACAGATACGCGAGACTTCTGCGAGACGAAATAGAGTTGGACCTCGGAATGGGTTTGAAAACGGGCTTTGGGATGGATTGAGTCTCTGCGGGCAAACTTAAGTCATACTCAATTCTTTTTTGCGTGTCGGAAAGAACTTCGTAAGCTTCTATCAAGTTTTGGAATTTTTCTTTTGCGCTCTCGTCAATCGGATTTAAATCGGGATGAATTTGCAAAACTAACGCGCGATACGCCTTTTTGATTTCTAAAAAATCAGCATCTCGCTTGATTCCTAATCTTTGGTAATAGTCTTCGGCCATTTCGGAAACCATTCTCTCACTTTTATATATACTTTCATAGAGATAGCAGGCAGCCTAGCAAATGAGTTTACTTAAAGTTACGTTATGCAAATGCAATATCTCTTTTTCCTCATCTTTGTGATTAGTTGCAGTCAATCTACGAACCCCAAATTACCCGAGCCCCTCGAAGGCGATTTAGCGATATCGACGCAAACCCTCCCTGGAGTTGTAAAAGTTTTAAGTAACGTGGCTTGCACGGGTGCATTCGTCAGTCCGCGGGCGGTTCTCACAGCAGCCCATTGTCTTCAACAAGGCGGGCCCTATCATATTCGGTCGCACGGGATCAATCTTACGACAACCAAAGCCTATGCCATGGCGCAAACCGCGCAGTCCGGGAAAAATGACCTCGGAATTTTAGTTATGGATCCGCCGATTGCGCCTGAAAAAGTCGTCCCCATCGGTCGACTCCCCAAAGTCGGAGAAACTCTGAACCTCATCGGTTACGGTTGCAATAATACCGAAACTCGAGGGGGCGCTGGAATTAAGCGCATGGGCACGAATGTCCTTGTCAGAATTCGGGACTATCTTGAACTGAGCACACCTCTGCCAAAATCTAAAAATATTATCGGTCCTAAGAACCGGGCGGGATCGTGCTTCGGAGATTCCGGAAGTCCACTCCTCAAACGCACCGGTGATATCTACAATGTGGTGGGTGTTGATCATGGGGCACTGATTTACGATGAAGAACAATTGTCGGTTTTTGTGAATTTATATGATTCTGACAACCGAAACTTTATCGAATCGGTCAATGCCGAAGAAAACCTAGGAATTTCCTACCCTAACTAATAATTCGTCTCCAAAACACAATGCGTTATTGCGTTCTGAAAGAACCTGAATACAATCGCGTTCCAATGTTTTACTTTGCAAAATCCCTTCAAGCAGCGGCAATGGCAGTTCTCCTTTTGGGGTTGTACGTCGGATTTAAAGAAGAAGCTCTTCAGAAGGAAGTGACGATGCTCGCCATCGGAGTGGTTCTTTTTTTAGCGGGCCGTCTCCTTGAGCGCGTCCGAACATAAACGTCTTCTTGTGATAAAATCGGGGTGGGTGGTTCACTTTGGCGAGCTTAAAACAACGAATTGTAGGAGTTGATCCGGGCACTCACAAGATGGGTTTGGCTTGTATTGAACACAAAGCCACATCCTACTCTCTGATAAGTTACCAAACGCTTCAAGCGACACGAACCCTTCCACTCTACGACCGCTTGGGAGAAATTCGAAAAGGATTAAATTTATTTTTAGACCAAACCCAACCCGATGTTTTGGCACTCGAAGATATCTTCTTTGCAAAAAATATTAAAAGCGCGTTTACAATCGGGATTGCGAGAGGGATTGTGTTCTCCGCTTGTCTCGAAAGAAATATCCGAATTTTTGAATATGCCCCAACTCAAGTAAAATCCGCCGTGACAGGGACGGGTCGAGCGGATAAAGCTCAAGTAGAAAAGATGTTAAGCATGCTTCTCGGCGTCAAATTAGATCAAGGTTTTGATGCGAGTGATGCGGTGGCAGTCGCACTCTGCCATGGCGTGAGTAACAAACCCTATTTGGAAATCAAATGATTGGTTTTATCACCGGAAAAATTATTTCAAAGAGTCTCGAATCTCAGCATTGTATTTTGCTTGCCCATCGAGTGGGGTATGAAATAACGGTCTCAAAGCGTACTCTTGAATCTTTGGTCGTCGACTCAAAGACGGCGTTTTGGATTCACACCCACGTGCGAGAGGATATTTTAAGTCTCTTCGGATTTTTAACTGAAACTGAAAAACATCTTTTTAGAATCCTCTTAAGCGTCTCAGGACTCGGTCCGAAAACGGCGCTTTCGCTTTTGAGCGAACACGGACCTGAAAAACTCACTCAACTCATCATCAAAAAAGAATCCAAGCAAATCACTGAGGCCGCAGGCGTCGGGAAAAAACTCGCAGATAAAATTATTTTAGAGATTTCAGCGAAGCTTGAGAAAATGGCGTGGACCCAAGGATTAGATTTCAGAGAAAGTAAGTCGACGCTGACGAAGCCTTCCCCTCACAAACTCTCTTTGAGAGACGAGCTGTCGTCTGCTCTGACATATTTGGGATACACGACCTCTCAAATCAAAAATGGCTTAGAAAGAATTTTTTCCAACTCTGAAGTGGAAACCGCAAGTTTTGAAACCGCCCTTAAATTAGCCCTCAAAGAACTTTCCGGACGGGGGATGACTCACGAGGTAACTCAAAATGGATGAGCGTGTAGTAGATCAAAGAGCCGTGACTGAAGACAAGGCGAATGAGAATAGTCTCCGCCCTAAAAGCCTCACCGATTTCATTGGGCAAAAAGATTTAAAAGAACGACTGCAGATTTTTATTCAAGCCGCGAAGAAGCGCGGGGATGCTTTAGACCACACCCTTTTTTGTGGGCCTCCCGGGCTTGGAAAAACGTCCTTGGCACACGTCATGGCCGAAGAATTAGGAGTGAATCTCATTGCGACTTCGGGACCCGCGTTGGAACGCGCCGGCGATTTAGCGGCAATTCTGACAAACTTAAGCGCCAAAGATATTCTTTTCATCGATGAAATCCATCGTTTGAATCGGATTGTCGAAGAATCTCTTTATCCCGCACTCGAAGATTTTGCGTTAGATATCGTCGTGGGCGAAGGCCCTTCGGCTCGTGTGGTCAGACTCAATCTTCCGCCCTTCACTTTGATTGGCGCCACGACACGTGCGGGCCAACTGACATCGCCCTTAATGGGACGTTTCGGAATGAATCTCCGACTTTGTTATTATAATGCGGAAGAATTGCAGATGATTATCGTGCGATCTGCGGGAATTTTAAAATGCCGCATCGAAATGGACGGCGCACTCGAAATCAGTAAACGAGCTCGTGGAACTCCTCGAATCGCTAACCGACTTTTAAGACGCGTGAGAGATTACGCGGAAGTAAAATCCGACGGGGTCATTACTCAAAGTGTCGCTAGTAAAGCCCTCGACATGTTAGAAGTCGATCACTGCGGGCTCGACAATATGGATAGACTCTTACTAAGAACAATCGCCGAGAAATTCTCAGGTGGTCCCGTAGGAATTGACACCCTCGCCTCCGCATTGAGCGAAGAACGAGAAACTCTCGAAGATGTCTACGAACCCTATCTCATTCAATGCGGTTATTTAAATCGCACGAGCCGAGGACGCGTGACCACCGAGCTTGCCCATAAACACTTAGGAATCTCAATGTCCCGACGTCCCCAAGAAAATCAGCTCCCCATTTTTTCGTAGTATTTGAACTTTCGTCATCAACTAGAAATTACAAAAACCCGTCGTTGCGAGCGCAGCGAAGCAATCTCGCTGCAAAAGGACGTTCTTCTTTATGCAGCGAGATTGCTTCGTCGCTTCGCTCCTCGCAACGACGTGGAAATGCTTAATACTGCGTAAACACTTGGTTCACGGATTGGCCGTTTGAGCTGCGAACATGCAGCAGATAGCGTTCATTTTGAACGAGTTCAGGAAGTTTCACGACTTTCTCGTAAGGAACTTCCTTCGTTTCGCAAACAGTGCGGGCTGTCGTTCCCGGTTTCCGTCCCATCACAGGAAGTAAAGCGATCGTCTTTCCTTCGAGCGAAGGAATCACTTTAACGTCTTCGATCGTCAGACAAGTATTGGTGTGACGTCCGTAAAGGCGAACTTCCGCTTTGCCGCCATTTGCCGTTACTTGAAGTCCGTCCACCGAAGCGTAGAGAAAATCATCTGGACCTTGATTGCCGGCTCTTTTGACATCTAAATTTTGGATCGCAGTTCCGTTTCGTTTTGTGATTTGGTACTGGCCTGGGGATAAAACTCCCAGATGAACAACGCTCGTGTAAGGAATCGTGACATCCATACAAGCGACGGAACTTGACGTGAAGTCGACCATGCGCGGCTGGATAACAATTTTTCGAGCAGCCTCGTTGACCTCGACAAATGCCGATCGCAACTGATGGCAAGTATCCGGGAGATACCCATCCACAACAGCAACGACGTCATCATTGTCATCAAATCCATTTGGAATAAAAACCGTTCTCGGTTCTAAATCGACAATGGTTTCTGGAGCAGCCCCGGCTCCTTCGGCGCGCGCGATTTGCGCAAAAACTAAACAGAGTGCAAGACTCGAGTAAATTGTTTTGAAAAATAGTGTGTTCATAAAACCCCTTCCATGATTTGGTTTTGCAATAAAGCAAAAGCAAGGCCATATCCTTATAAAAAAAACAAGGACCTAGCAAGTTTTATCAAGGATTCTGACGAACAGAAGTTAATCGTTTCCGCAAAAGAAGACTTTCTACAAGCATGTAAAGAATGAGAGTCCCGGTAAATCCGACCCCTTTGAGAATCGCCCAGGCCCGCGTCGACCATTCGAACGCAGCCCAAGTCGCCAGAGCTGCATGGAGTAAAAAAAAGATTCCGATGCGGATAGTCATTCCAAAGAAACCTTTTTTCACTTCCTCGCGCATCCCTTCAGGAAATTTTTGAAGCATCCCTTGTTTCTCCGAAAGCACCACCAAAAGAGGTTTCTTCATCAAACAACTTCCTATTAAAAGAAACCCCATGAAGGCTTCTAAGATCGCAGGTTGCAATTTAAACCACACCCCTTCGCTGGTGAAGAGCGAGATTCCCCCCATCATCAAAAGCAATCCATTTCCAAAGAGCGTGATTTTTTCGACGCGTTTGTTTTTATAATATTCGTAACTAATTTCGCCAGCGCCAAAAATCATCCCCGCAATCAGACCTGCAACCGTTCCGTAATATTCCTCAATCAAAGTAAATAAAACGACCGGAATGATCCCGCCGAGGATGAGGGATCTCATCTGGTTTTTGCCCTCAGTCTGGGCAGAGTCTAAAGCAGTGTTGGGTTTTTCAGTCATAAACGTCGGATTATTATGTCGGTGATTGAGCTCGTTGCCAAGTTTGACTGACGGATTTGTCACAGGTGTGAAAATTTAAGGGATTTTAAAAACGCATCCGTGCGTAACCTCGATATTTTTTCGTTGGCAAGGGAATTGCTCTAGGCGGAGGGAGTCTCAAAAAAAATATAGAGGCCCTAAGCGGGATTGTCCCGCTGTGGAATTTAATTAGGAGTAAAATATGAAAAATCAATTCAGTCATTTCTTTCAAGCAGGTGTGATCAGCTTAGCCGCCATCGTGATGCTTTCGCATTGTGGAAAAGAAAAAAATAATAACGAAGTTCAAAACAGCCAACAAGGAAAGCTTGTACCTGGCGCTTCCCTTAAAAGACTTTATGGAACTTGGTCGCTGATGAGCTCAAACCAAGATGGCTATAAAATGGTGAGCAAGATTAAATTTGAAGCCGAGAAAGTAAATCTCATCCAACACTGCAGTATTGAAAATGACAAAGTCGATTTTACGATCACTTCAAAAGCGCGTCTCACTGACACGGAAATCGAAATTCTCGAGAGTGTCAAAAAATCAGAACCGCTTTCTGCCCAACGCCCGGACCAGAAATGTTCGGCCTCCTTCGAAAAAACCAAAGTGACTTACTCGTTTAACGGAGAAAAATTGGTCTTAAAAGAAACAGACGGCACTACGAAAGAACTCAATCGAATCGATTAATAAAAAGTCGTCTTTCGTGCCTCGAACGCTCCCAGGGACAATTTTTGTCTCTGGGAGCACCCATTTCCACCGAAAAACAAATATGAAATCAACATCTTGCAAACAGCGATTCTTATTGATTCGAGAGTTCGAATTCCCTATAATGCGCGCACTCAACACCTATCATTTAAAAAACTTTTTAAATCGGGAACAGATTCATTTTGGAAACCCTCGCGAACTTCATTTTAGAGAAAGAAATCGGACGAGGGACAACTGCGCGTATTTTCAAAGCTCGCAACCAAGACACCCAAGAGGTTGTTTCGCTAAAAATTTTCCATCCCAAAGCCTTTCAAGATCTTTTCTTTCTGAAGCGAGTTAAAAGAGAAATGGCACTCACAACGACTTTGCACCATCCGAACATCGCTCGAGTCACAGACCTCATCGAACACACGGATCCCCCAGCGCTTGTCATGGAGTACGTCAATGGTGAAAACCTCGAATCTTTTCAAACTCGGCTCCCTTATATTTTGCCCGAAGCCGCAATCCTTATCGTGATTGAAATTTTAAAAGCGTTGGAATATGCGCACGCTCAAAAACTGATTCATCGCGATCTCAAACCCGAAAATGTTTTGATTTCGCACGAGGGTCTCGTCAAAGTCGTCGACTTCGGACTCGCGAAGCTCGAAAACGCCTCGATGATTACCCAAACCAATATGATCGTCGGCACGATCGACTACATGTCGCCCGAACAAGTTCGCGGAGACACGGTCACCGAACGCTCCGATCTCTTCTCGGTCGCCGCTATTTTGTATTTTCTCACCACTGGGACTCGGCCTTTTAGTCGAGCTTCTTCGCTATCAACGCTAAAAGCAATCCAAGATGAAAATGCCGAAGGCGCTCACAAAAGAAATCCCAAAATCAGTTCTGCGTTTATTCGAATTATCCAAAAAGGTCTGCAAAAAGATCCCAAGAGTCGTTATCAATCTGCAACTGAATTTCGAAACGCGCTTGAGACTTATCTCGCCTCTTTAGGTTTGACGGAAGATCACTTTAGCTTGAAGACTTGGATTCTTGCCCCAACGCCTTCCACTTTAGAAGCTTTAAGAAACTCAGTCGAACGCCTCACCCAGAATTGCGAAATTTTCCTCAAACACAATAAGCTCGATGCTTTCTTAGAAGATATCTCTCACCTTTCTCTTAAGGCGCCCGAGAGTCCTGCGATTTTTCGTTTAAGATCTCAATACAAGTCAAAACAAAGACGGATTAAAGCGATTCGAGTCGCAATTCTAGTTTTACTCATCGGCATCCCGGTTTTTTTGGGAATGCGTTATAAAAATTACTCGAAAGCCGTTCTCACGCCGGCTCCAGTGCCCCAGCCGATGGGCACTGTGCACTTCAATGTGGCCAAAGACATTAAAGTTTTCTGGAATGACAAACTCATCGATCCCTCTCAACCGTTAAACAACCAAGCTTTCGGAGAATACTCTCTGAGACTGGAACGCGTTGGCTTTGCCCCTATCAAAACGGTAGTCAAAGTGACGGATCTTAAACCTGTGGAAATAAATGTAAAATGACACCCTATTACTTACATTGCGAAGGATATCCTGGCGTTGCGATTGATAAGCCCATTTTTACAGTGGGAATAGGAGAAGAGTATGACCTTTCTATCCAAGGAGAAAAATCGCAGGTTCTCTTCTCCCTTCAATTTGAAAACTCAAAGTTATCTCTAATTCCCGGCAACCAAAAGGTCCGAGTCAACGGATCTTCTGTCGGAAGCTTAATCCATTTAAAACCTTGCGATCGCATCGAATGGAAAACGGGTCGAGCGGTTGTTACCGAACTCGCTAATCCAAAAGCAAATGAAAAGACACAGGGTAGACCTTTAGAAGTGCTTCAGGTCCTTGCAGAAGACTTAGAGAAAGACACCCCTCTGTCCATCGCTTTGCAACATTCTTTGAGAGTGCTTACAAGACTCGCGGGGGCTGAATGCGCGACGATCGTTTGCGAAAAAGCAAATAATCACGAATGGGAAATTCTCGCTTCTCACGGTGCGGTCGATGCTGAAGGCCCGATTTCAAATACGCCAAAAGCCCTAATCAGTCATACCGTTTTAAATCAGGTCTTAAGTTCTCGAAAAGCGGTTTACGTCGAAAGTATGATTGCACATCCGCTTGCAAAAAATGAATCCATCATCGGTGCTAGCATTTTCTCGCTCGCCTGTGTTCCTCTCACGATGGGTGCGAGGATTTTCGGTGCGATTTATGTTTTTAATACCACTCCCGGTCGTTCGATTCGAAAAGAAGTGCTTGAAGACTTAAATGTCTTAGCCAGTCACGTCGCTTTAATGATCTCGGCTCAAAAAGAAATCCGACTCAGCCACCGAAAAATCAAAGCACCCGCTCCTTCGATTGTTTACAATTCGGAAGGTTCAAGCTCCGAAGCCCATTCGATGGTCAGCGTGATGAATCGAGTTTCAAAACTCGCAAGCAGTGAACTTTCGGTTTTAGTCCGAGGAGAAACCGGCACCGGCAAAGAATTGATTGCGAAAGAGATCCATCAGCAAAGCTCTCGCGCATCCGGACCCTTTGTTTCATTAAACTGCGCTGCCGTTCCTCCTACTTTAATGGAATCGACGCTCTTTGGTTATGTCAAAGGCGCTTTCACGGGCGCGTACAAAGATCGCGCTGGTAAATTTGCGATGGCAGATAAGGGGACTTTGTTTTTAGATGAGATAGGTGATTTGCCGTTAGATCTTCAGACCAAACTCTTGCGGGTTTTGCAAGAAAAAGAAGTCGAAGCCGTCGGCGGCGATTCAGCTCAAAAAGTTGATTTCCGATTAGTCACCGCCACCCACCAAGATCTGGAACAACTCGTTCACGAAGGAAAGTTTAGAAAAGATCTCTTCTACCGAATCAATGGCGCTTCGATCCACTTACCCGCCTTAAGAGATCGCAAAAGTGATATTCCCGCCTTGGCAGAATATTTTATGCAGCGTCAGGGAGAAGGCTGGTCGTTGTCGTTGGACGCTCTCGAAAGTCTCAAAAATCATTCCTGGCCCGGCAATATCCGAGAATTAGAGCAAGTGATTCACCGAGCGGTTACTTTAAGCGATTCGAATCGAATCACTTCTCAAGACCTTGAGTTGGATAGCTTGATTCCAGAATCGGTCACGACCCCGGCCCTTGCTTCTTCGAAATACGAAGAACTCGGGTGTCTCAAAGAAATTCAACTCGCCTTCACCCAAGACTACATCCGACGCGCGGTCGATAAGTGCCGAGGCAATCGCACGCACGCCGCTCAAAGCATGGGAATCTCCGAACGCACGCTATACCGGATCCTTGCAAGCTCTGACAAAAACGTGAACTTGACAGACAGAAATGACAGCAGCGATGCGTAATTTTTTTCATCCAGGCACGGACGTGAAGCCCGTTTTCACTGGCACTGAGGTTGCAATTCACGCAACTCATCAACAGTCGAAAGATTTAAAGGAACCGCTATGAATCAAAGAAATACTCAATGGAAATCGATTTGGGATTTGCGTCTGCTCATTGGAATCGGAATGATGATTTGCTTTCTCTATTCCATCTCCGCATTTGCCGATACGTACAACTTCTACTTTCCGTCGCAGAAGCAAAAAAACAAAACAGCGACATCACCCGTGGAAACTACTACAAATTCTTCTGAGGAAGAGCAGCCGGCAGAAGAAAAAAGCGTGGCTACTGAAACGGAAAACGTAGCCCCAGATAAAAATACCCAACAGGTCAAAGCGGTCAGTAACGGACAGCCGATTACGATTAACAACACCAATAACATTACGGTTCCGGTGTACACCCCGG
>CALCZU010000143.1 GCA_937903155.1 uncultured Bdellovibrionales bacterium | reverse complement strand
TGGAATAAGGGAGGTCTGGAACTCTGGACATTTTTACCTGCACCGAAAGAAAACAATTCAGAGCAGCGTGGTCTTTTTTCGGGTCGACATCAAAACTGAGTTTGCATTTCTTGAGATTCAGACGAGAAAAATCTGAAGTAGGATTCGAGATGTCCAAGCTTAGCAATGTTTGGCCTTCAAGATCTTGAATACTTTTATCAGGGGACCGTAACTCGGGAGCTAATTCAATCGCGAATTGATACGGGGAGCTTTTCGCATCGGTTGAAAACTTCCCCTTCGAAGAAATTTCGAGTCTGTTCTTTGAGCCTTCCAACTTGGAAGAGAGCAATAATCCCCCGTCCACCGAAACCTCGCCTGACTTCACAGCCCAAGAGTCAATTTTGACCAAAATATCTTTTGTCACGATATCAAAAATCCAGCTCGGAAGTGGATTCGAATTTTTAGATGCGTTTTTATCCTGTGGCTTGTCCGCAACCTGAATGTCTTCGTATTTGATGCTTTGGGAAAAAATTTCGACTGGACCAATACTTGTAATTCGGGGTTTGCCCGATTTAAAATGGACTACCGTAGAAATTTTAAAGCGCGGGAAGCAACCTTCTAATCGAGGTTCTGAAAACTTCAGGCAAAGGCCCTCTAACGCGAGATCAATCTGCTTTGCATTGAAACTGAGAGACTCTACCGAAAGCTCTCCCGTTTTCCATTGGAAAGGAAGTTTTTTCTCGATGGTATAAATTTTTGCTAAATTCAAAGTTTTCGAATTGAGAAGAAGGCTCGGTTTCATCCAAACTGCGAGGGCTACGATTAAAAGGACACATGCGATAAGACTTAAAGTCTTTAGAGTTACTTTTAGAATTTTTAGAAATTTTCGAATCAAAATTCTTCCCCGTAACTAAAATAAAAATTCCAACGAGAGTCCGGCACTACCGTTTCGGGACTAATAATTCTTCGAGCCACCGTTCCCCGGAAAGAGCCGATGGGAGATTCCCAACGCATTCCTAAACCCGGAGACCAATAAATCTTATTATCCAGTTCCGTCGATTTGGGTCCCGTCATCCCCGCATCGACAAAGGTGAAGGGCTGCAAATTCCAAGGTAAAGTATTTGCGAGGCGCGCTTCACCACTTAAGTAGACTGAGCTGAGTGCTCCTTCAGGTGCCGGCAATTCCAAACGCCCGAAACCGCGTAAATCCTTTGAGCCCCCTAAAAAGTGTCTAAAACTCGAGGGTAAAACATCGGAACTTCTAATTTCTTCGTTGGTGAATGTGCTTGCGACGGCGCCGCGCAGACCTAATACCACAATATGAGGGTCCCAATCCATTACATTCCATAAGTGTGTGAATTTTAGAGTGAATTTCGAGGCGCTCACCCGAGAAAAAACCGACTGAATTGCGGTAAGTGCGTTCAAATTGACCTGAAAACCGGAGCGAGGCGCGCTCTCATTCAACTCAAACGAATGGGATTGTAGGATAAGTCCAAAGAAACTCGCCATAAACTTTGTATCTTTAGGACCAATCCCGACGACCGTTTTTTCAAAGTTTAACGTAGGACCGAATGAAAACTGAGCTCCCAACCATGAGTTGTCCCAGGTCGTCACCGGGGTCAGTCGCAATTCTCCTACATATCGTTCATAATTTTTTTCAGTCTCATGAGAAACTAAAACCGAAGGTCTTAGGAGAAGTCGCGTCAGTTTTCCGTTAAAATAATAGTCCGAGAAAAGATCCAAACGTTGCTCATTTAAGGATCCGCTAATGCTCGCCCCCATTCGTGAGGCATTCTTCCCCAAACGCGAATGTTTCCAGCTCACTTTTGCAAACGGACCTTTTTCAGTATTTAATCCCACTCCGAAAAGAAAAAGTCTCGGAGGCCCGGCGACACTTTTCTGTTTCAAATGAACACCGTCTTCCCTGCACTTCACTTCAAAATGCGAATCTTGCAAGATATTGTCATTCATGATTCGCATCTCGGTGAGGCGAAGGAAGTCTTTTTGAAACCAATCGCCTAAATGAAAAGCTTCATAGCGACTTAAAACTTCGGTCTCAATTCCTTCCACGGGTTCCCGTTCGATACTCTGAACGCGCATCCGTTTCCCAGTCTGAACTCGAGTCACGACTGTTCCCGAATCGGAATTCGCAGTCGTTCTGACAATTGGACAACCATAGCCTCGGTTTTGAAAAGCGAGGGTAATCCGGTCAGTAATATTATCTAAAAGTTGTGGCGTGAGCGTCTGCCCAAGAATTCTTTTAAACTTTGACGCCGGCAACTCGTCACTTCCCAAAAGTTCCCATGACGTCACTTGGGTTTTCTCGTGGATGAGCACCAGAGTTTTTGAACCTGCGGCCTGAGTCAGAACCTTGAAATAACCTTTTTCAGAAAGAAAAATTTTTAAGTGATAAAGGCTTTGAGCGTCGGAGATTTTTTGCCACTCCTTAACTTTCTCGGAGCCACAGATCAATGTCATTTGATTGTTAGAGAAAGAAATCTTTTCGTTTCCGCGAAGGATGTAACGATCACACAAGAGTGTGTCTTGCGCCAATGCGTTGTGAGCAATTAGGCCTATAAAACAAGTGACAAAAATCTTAAAAGGGAAAGTTCGATCAAGTCGCGCAAAAATCGTTTGGATTGTCCTTATTGTGAGTCGCAACTGCACTCTTATCTTGTGGCGTATGATTAGCCCCCTCATTTAATTTTGAGGTGACACTTTCAGCCACTTTGTGAACCGTATCCTGCCAAGC
>CALCZU010000142.1 GCA_937903155.1 uncultured Bdellovibrionales bacterium | reverse complement strand
CAACTTAAATTTCTTCTCGTTAAAATCGTGTGATCGGCAAAGTTGACTCCGAAGGCCGGAAAAAAGCGGCCCGCTCTGACAGAAATCTGTTCCGTCGGCTGGTACATTACATAATGTCTGCGACTGATAAAATCACTTCCAGTGTAGTTGTAGCTGTCTTTAGACTGGTAACCCAGAGTTCCGACGACTGAAAACTGCTTGTAGAAAAATCCTGGCTCGACATCCGCTTGCATAAAGATAAATCGGTATTTTTCGACAGCTTGATTGTTTAAATAAGTTTCAACCCAACGAACATCGCCTCCGACGCCTAACCATTCCGGCGTTTTGACAAATCCATGCATAAAGCCCGCTTGTTTTTCAGACCCAAACGAACTTAAAAGTTCCGCCGAAAGCGTCCGTCCGTAGGGAGTGAGTAATCCGCCACCATTGGGACTTACATGACAGGCCGTGCAACTCGAGTAGCCATGCCTTAACATTTCGGGAAAGCTAAAGGCGAGTTGCGAGATAAAAAGACTAGTAAGCAGTAACAGTCGACTCTGCTTGTACATGGATATCCTCTTTCATTGTAATTCCCATGAATTTGGGAACTTCGATGTTGTGGTCCGAGAGCTTCACAAAAAAATCTAAATTGAGTCCGCTGTTTTTGGCGATGAGTTTTCCCTCGACAGGTTTTTTCTGTCCATGAAGAGAGAGTGTGCCTTTGAAGGGCGTTTCGGTATTTTCTTTGAAGGGAGTTTTCGGAATTTCGAGGAGAGCTACAGGGTATTTTTCGGTTTCTAAATACTTCCCGGTCATGTGCTCGTTTCGCATCGTGATTCCTGTATCGAGATCTTTGAGGGCGAGTTCCAGATTTCCCGAAATCGAATCTCCTTCGATCTGATACTTTCCTTTGATGGATTTTTTCTCAGGAGCATTTTCGGCAACGCCCTTGATTTTAATGCCGCCTGGATTAGCGGTAGTCAAAAATGAAACTTGGGCTTTGGATTTCTCCAAATCCATCGTTTTAGCGTTGAGCGCGGAAAGTGGTAGCGTTAAAAGAATGAGTAAATGAAGCACGAGCTCCTCCTTTAGGATTCAAAACATACTCTCTCGTACTTCAAGTGATTTTCAATCCTGACGAGCAGATAAACCGATTCAAGTGTTAAGGCAGTTTACTTAGCGCCGGCTTCTGGGAATGGATAGAAAGGATGAACGCGATAGATTTTTTCAACGATCTTCTTAACGTCGCCTGGATCTTTCGCTTTTAAGAGTTTCTTCTTCAACTTCGCAAGCTTTGCTTTACGTCTACGTCTTCTAGAAATCTCTTCTTTTCGTGTCACTCTTCCCATTCGTATCCTCCAAAATTAGTGGCTCATTGTACTTAAAAATAACAAAACGCATAGAGTTAAAATGGGTCTGATGCATAAAATTAGGGCCGAAATGCCCTAAAATGGCTGAAATTCCCAGTTTTAAGTAGGGTAAAAGGGGTTTGAAAGCTGAAGATGCGATAAGAGTAAGACCCAGAGCTTTCGCCGGTCTTCAAGAGTTCCGGGCTGAATCAGGTTGAAAGGTTCGAGCCAGGCCTCTAACTCTCCCAATTTTTCATTTTCCTGCGGAAGGGTGACGTCTCCCCAATCGAGGGCATTGCTGGGAGTATTGAGAAAAGCTTCGATTTGCGGTTTTTTCTCGAGATAAGTCCCAAGGGGGCTTAAACCAAAAGCGATTTTTGTATTTTCGGGAGAGGTGAGGTTTCTTTGCCACAAAACGATTTGTTCCCGCAAAGAAGGCAGAGGTTGGCTCAGTAAACCGCGTGATGTCTCAGAAAAGGTGTAAGCATCGTAAAGATATTGATAGAGCGGGTTCGGTGAAAACCGGCCGGAGTAGGGAACGAAATGCTTTTTGGGTCGGATCATTTTTGAAGTGCCTTGAAAAAGATTTAGCAAAGGCGCGCTTTTTTCATGGCCCGGAAAGACAGCTTGTATCTCAGGGGCGACTTTTTGAGGGCGTTGCGAAAGGATCTGTCTAAGATCTTGCGAAGACAAATCAAGCATCGACTCTTTGGTGCGAGTTTGCAGCCTTGTGCCGGTGAGTTCTAACCGAGCTAAATGAAGACGGTGTTTTATTCCGACGCCTTTTTGAGTGAAATCAAAAAGCTCGTGTCGGTTTCGCGGAGCCCCTTTGTATCCTGAATTTTTCTTTCTCAGACATAGAATGAAATTAGAACGCAGGCTCTGCCATAGATCGAGGTAATGTAACCATAGGGCCGGATCGTGGTGGATAAGCCCGAGTTTTTCTGCCATCTCTCGAGGTTGCCCCCAGGGTCGATGCATGCAGTAACTGATTTCGAGTCCGGCATCGTCAATCAGTTTTGAAATCTCAATTCCGGTAAAAGCGCGATCATTTGGATGTAAAAACGCGTCGGCAATTCCCGCGGCATTCTTACTGTCTTGATAATTAAAAAACGCATATTTTAAAGGGTGCGAATCGGGCAGGGCCTTCATCACACTTTTTAAAATCCGCGGCGCTCTGGGGTTATCCATCTTTAGAGATAACAGACGCGCAATTTCTTGAATCTGAAAAATTCTTTGGCGTCCATAATGGGGATACACCATGATTCGGATAAAGCCGTTGTCTGTGAGCTTCTCAGAAAAAGCTTTTAAAGTTTTGAGTGGATTTTCAACCGACATGAGAACGCCATAGCATTCAATCCAGTCGAATTGTTCGCTTGGGTAAGAGTCATATTTATTTAAGTCTAAGGATGCAATCTCCACATTTTTTTTTCGGTGGATAAAGCATCGACGTTTTGCGATTTTAAGAGAGGATTCGGAAAGATCGGTTGCCGAAATCGTTGCTGCGGGATTCGCCTGAGAAAGTGTGTACGGTTGAAAGGTTCCGCAACCGGCAATCCAAATTTTAGGATGAGCACTCGGATTTGGAATTCCGCATCTGCGAGCGAGCCAATCGTGATTGATTTGCCAGAGTTGTTCTCTGGGAAGTGAAGCGGCTAAAGAAATGTCGGGATAAGGGAAGCGATGGTAATGCTCAGAAATATTTGAGTCATACTCTTTGTCGGACATGGAAGCCAATTATAGCATGGCTTTATTGATGGTGATAATCCATCCCTTTTAAGATCGTAAAGGCCCGATAAATTTGTTCGGAGAGAATGACCCACGCCAAATCGCCTTGAAAAGTGAGAGAGGAAAGCGTGAATGAAGTGTGCGGCATTTTTTTGATCGTTTCGGAAAATCCGTAAGGACCGCCAATCACAAATGCGATGGATTTAACGCCGGGATCGCCGAGCCAGTCGTTGATTTGAGTACTTAATTTTTTTGAAGTGAACTCTTTTCCCTTTTCGTCCATCAAGACAAGCTTGGTTGAGGGCGCTAATTTTTGAAGATAGTTTTCGGCCTGAGATTCTTTGAGTTCGACACTTTCAACAGGATTAAAGACTTGTGTGCGCTTTATGTACTCCTGCGCCAAGATGCCGCATTCAGCCATTGCCGGCTTTCCGATTTTAACGATGTAAATCTTCACGCGATGACCTTATAATATTTGCTGGCAGAAGCCAAAAGGAGATCCCATGAAATACTTACTCGTTTTTTTAATGGTAGCCCCACTTTTTGCGACCGAACTCACGCTCGAAGAAGAGCGTCTTCAAACCGATCTCGCTCAGGGAAAAATGATCCCGATGGTTGAAAAAGGCGAAGTAAAAACCTATCTCATGGATCCGGTCACCGAAAACGAAAATCAAAAAGTCTCGAAATTTATCGAAACCGACGAAGAGTAGGTCCAACCCGTCTCGCGTCATTGAATAGAAATTCGCGATCTGTCATTGCGAGGGTGCGTAGCACCCGCGGCAACCTTTGTG
>CALCZU010000141.1 GCA_937903155.1 uncultured Bdellovibrionales bacterium | reverse complement strand
TTTGTTTTTCTTATTGTCTATGACATTTAAAAAAACTTCCGCAACCTGAGGTTTTTCTTGATGCAGAATTTGTTTCGCTGTTTGAGTGTCACCCGATTTTAAACTGTGTAAAAGCGTTTGACCGATACGATTTAATTTCGGACGTAGGGTTAAAAGAACGTAAGCACGTTCTAAAATCACGGCCCAAGTAAGGACCGAAAAAGTCAAAAGGGGCCACATCACCCAGCCGCCTTGTAAAAAGAGTTGTCCGAAATTTGTCTGCATAGTTCTCCTTGTAGGATCGTGTGTTCTTTAGTCTAACAGAAGGTGGGAAGAGGGGCATCTCCTGAATGAGACGCAGTTGGTTATTAATTTGTGACAAAAAAAACAGGCTATCCGGGAGGATAGCCTGTGAATGAGATAAAAATAAGTTTGTCTTACGCTGCGGATTCTTCTTTTTTCTTCTCTTCAACCTGAACAGGCTTGGGAGAGTTTCCTTTAACGTAAATATTTTGGTAATGGTCTTCGCAATAACCATGACGATTGACTGTCATAGGTTTCCGACAATCCATCTGCCCGCAGGTTTTGTAACGAGCTAATCCGAATTTGCCGTTTCTCCACTCTTTGTAGTGAAAAGTGCAATAGCCTTTCGCTTTATACCCGCGTTTGCATTTCTTAATTTTGCATGACTGTTCTTCACGAGGCTTTGAAGACGCGTGATGAGCGTGGTGACTCGCCTCAGGCTCGGGGGCCTTCGGGGCTTTTTTGGCCGTCGTTGTTTCTTGTTTTTTTGCTTCTTCTTGAGCTTTGGCTGCGGGTTTTTTACCCATCGTTCCTCCTAGTGATGAAACCTTTTGAAGCTCATCGGAGGAATTGAGACAAAACTTGTCTGAATAAGTTGATGCTTAGCATAAAGGCGGCTCGCGATTCCTATGATATGATTGTGAGTCTATGAAAAGATTGCTTCTATTGATTGGTTTGACCCTCATTGTTATTTTCAACGCCTGCACCAAAAAATCGGGTCCAACTCCCGAAGAGACGGTTAAGGCGTTCGTGACTTTGAGCAGCACCTCCAAAGACACGGCAGATAAGAAAAAACTGATCGAATCTTGTACGGGAGATATGCAAGACGCTTTTACGAAAATGAATGATGAGCAGTTTAAAAAAGCTTATCTCGATAGGAAGGTCGCTCTGAAAGATTTTAAAGTTGTGGCTTCTAATATCGGTACCGAAAGTGCCGAAGTCCGCTACTGGGTGAATGTCGAAAATAAGACAGGCGAAAAATCCGCGACCGAATCTAATGTTCGCGAGGTCCTGCTCCTTCTGAAAGATGGTGTTTGGAAAATTGCTGCAATCCGAATTTTTGGAACCGACCAACTCGTGTTTAATCAAGGAATTACTTTTTAGAGTCTAAGATTTTTCGTAGACGGATAAAAATGTCGAGCCACATTTTCTCTGTCAGCTTTCCTGTTTGCGTATTCTGTCTCGAAGGATGGTAGGAGCAGAGAACGGAAACTTTTTCGAACTGAAAGAAGGCACCGTGAGAGAATTTCGGTTTTGGCTTTGGGATTTCGACTTTCTGCCTCTCCAAAAATTTTATCGTCGTATCAAAAGCAATTTTTCCAAGTACGAGATATACCGAGACTCGGTTTAAAATTTGTAATTCCTCATCTAAAAAAGAAGAGCATTGCGCGAGTTCCTCAACCGTCGGTTTATTATCGGGGGGAGCGCAACGCGCAGCCGCGGAAATATAAATCCGTTTCAATTTCAAACCGTCTTTAACTTTCTCCGAAATCGCAGAACTCGAAAATCCCGTTTCATACAGCGCTCTGTAAAGCCAACGTCCCGAACTGTCTCCAGTAAACATTCTCCCCGTCCGATTGGCTCCGTGAGCCGCCGGCGCTAATCCGATAACCCACACTTCTGCATTGGGATCGCCGAAACCGGGAACTGGCTTTCCCCAGTACGTATCCCGCAAAAATTCTCTTTTCTTATTTTTTGCGATCTCTTTGCAGTGCGTAATTAATCGCGGGCACTTCTCACATGCAATTATCTTTTTATTTAACTCAATCAGCTCTTTCATTTTCCGTCTTTCCTACCTAATCCGACTTAGCGTAGCAATTTTAAAAGGTTATCTTTAATCTTTCATACGGTAGTTTTCTTGCGCGCCTTTTAAACATCTGCTACAGTCCCCAAGAATTTCATGTGGAGGACAACGTATGTCAGTTGAAGAAAAGGTAAAGAACATCATTGTTGAGCAGCTCGGGGTAGACATGGAGACCGTTACTCCAGAAGCTTCCTTTATCGATGATTTGGGAGCAGACTCTTTGGATATAGTCGAGTTGGTAATGACTATGGAAGAAGAATTCGATCTCGAAATTCCGGACGAAGACGCTGAAAAAATCAAAACGGTTAATGACGTCATTAACTACATCAAAGCAAAGGTTAACTAAAAGCATTCATGAGAAGAGTGGTCGTCACAGGTATTGGGGCGATTACACCGATCGGGTATTCCGCCAAGGAAAACTGGGAATCCCTAGTAGCAGGCACGTCGGGTATTCGACCTATTTCTCTTTTTGATGCTTCTCAATACACGTGTCGTATTGCGGGAGAAATCTCGAGCTATCAACCTGAGAAACATTTTCCAAAGAGCGAGCTGAAAAAGATCGAGCGCTTTATTCAATTTGCGTTGCTTTCGGGAGAGGAAGCAATCAAAGACAGTGGCCTCGACCTCAGTAAAACAGATCTCGAACGTTTCGGCGCCTGCGTAGGTGTCGGGATGGGAGGTCTGATTGAAATTCAGTCGACTTATAAAGATCTCATGGAAAAAGGTCCTCGACGGATTAGCCCATTCTTTATTCCGATGGTGATTACGAACCTTGCGGCCGGACAACTTTCGATTAAGTACGGCTTAAAAGGACCGAACACTTGTATTACAACCGCATGTTCGTCGAGTGCGCATTCCATTGGGGAGTCAGCTCGTCTGATTCGGGATGACGATGTGGATTTGATGCTTGCGGGTGGGGCAGAAGCTGTGATCTGCGAACTCGGTGTCGGCGGATTCTGCGCGCTCCGGGCGCTTTCTCAAAGAAACGATACGCCGGAGAAAGCTTCTCGTCCTTTTGATAAAGACCGAGATGGTTTTGTCATGGGCGAAGGGGCAGCTGTCTTAGTCCTTGAAGAACTTGAACACGCAAAAAAGCGCGGAGCGAAGATTCTTGCCGAAATCGTCGGTTACGGAATTAACTCTGATGCTTTTCATATGACTCAGCCAAGTCCTGAAGGCGAAGGCGCTCAGCGCTGTATGAAACTCGCTTTTAAAGATGCTCGAGTCGAGCCTGAAGAGATTGATTACATCAACGCTCACGGAACTTCGACTCCGATCGGCGATCTAAACGAAATTCTAGCGGCTCGGGCGGTGTTCGGAGACCATGTGAAAAAGCTTGCAATTAGCTCGACAAAATCGATGACGGGACATCTTCTCGGTGCGGCGGGCGCTGTCGAAGCGATGTATTGCGTTCAAGCGATCCAAAATCAAGCAGCTCCTCCAACCATTAACCTCGAAAATTCGGATGTTGGAGCGGATCTCAATTTGGTTGCCAATCAAGCACAAGAGCGAAAAATCGATTACGCGCTTTCCAATTCTTTCGGTTTTGGCGGAACAAACGCAAGCTTGATTTTTAAGAGATACACATGAGCTCATCCCAAAATAAAATTTTTCTCGGATCGGACCACGCAGGGTTCGAGATGAAAGAAGTTCTACTCCAAGAGATCAAAAAGACATTTTCTGAATTGGAAGTAGAAGATTTGGGCTGTCACGATAAAACTTCAGTGCACTATCCTGATTACGCAAAGAAAGTGGCGGAAAAAGTTTCCAAAGAAGGTGGACGTGGAATACTCGTCTGCGGTTCGGGCATCGGAGTTGCAATCGCTGCGAATAAAGTCGCTAAAATTCGCGCTGCTACCGTTTGGGACGCGACCTCGGCGAGACTTTCAAAAGAACACAACGATTCGAATATTATTTGTCTGGGCGCTAGACTCGTGGGACCTGAAGTCGCCATTGAAGCCGTCAAAACCTGGATTCGAACAAAATTTTTAGAAGGTCGGCATAGCGATCGCGTGGCACTTATTCGCCAAATGGAGAACCCAAAGGAGCCCAAGTGAAAGAACTTTCCAAAACGGACGAACAGGTATTTGAAGCCTGTCAAAAAGAACTTTCTCGGCAAAAGAATTCTCTGGAATTAATCCCCAGCGAAAACACTGTCTCTCGCGCCGTAATGGAAGCTCAAGGTTCGGTCCTCACGAACAAATATGCAGAAGGATATCCCGGTAAAAGGTATTACGGCGGGTGTGAGTTCGTCGATATCGTTGAGACGTTGGCCCTTGAAAGGGTCCAAAAACTATTTGGTTCTGAATACGCTAACGTTCAACCGCATTCAGGCTCTCAAGCCAATATGGCGGCATATTTAGCAGCGCTCACCCCCGGCGATACCGTTTTAGGGATGAATCTCTCGCACGGGGGACATCTGACTCACGGACATCCCATTAATTTTTCTGGAATGTTATTTAAAATCATTGCGTACGGAGTTCGAAAGGACAACCAACTCATTGATTACGACGAAGTTCGAAAGCTTGCACTCGAACATAAACCCAAAATGATAATTGCGGGCGCAAGTGCTTACTCTCGAATTATTGATTTTGAAGCCTTTGGACAGATCGCCAAAGAAGCTGGAAGTCTTTTAATGGTCGACATGGCCCATATCGCAGGCCTCGTAGCAGCGGGAATTCATCCAAGTCCGATTCCGCATGCTGACATTGTGACGAGTACGACCCATAAAACGCTTCGCGGCCCACGTGGTGGAATCATTCTTGCGAAAGAAGCCCACCGACAAAAACTGAATTCTCGTATTTTTCCTGGAATTCAAGGGGGGCCTTTGATGCATGTGATTGCAGGAAAAGCAGTCGCGTTTAAAGAAGCTTTGACGCCGGAGTTTAAAGCTTATTCGGCTCAAGTGGTCAAAAACTGTAAAGTCTTGGCTGAAGAATTAATGGCCGAAGGTTTTGAGCTTGTGAGCGGCGGAACCGATAATCATTTAGTCCTGATTGATCTGAGAAATCAAAAGATGACCGGCAAAGACGCCGAAGCGCGTTTGGATAAAGTGGGCTTAACGGTAAATAAGAACACTGTTCCCTTTGAGACAGAATCCGCATTTGTTACGAGCGGAATTCGTTTGGGCACACCCTCCATCACCACTCGCGGTTTAAAAGAGACCGAAATGAAATGGTTAGCCGGGGCCATTGGTAGAACTTTGAAAAATAACGACGATACCACTTGCGCCAAAGTGAAGGGCGAGGTTTTGGAAATCTGCAAACGATTCCCAATTTATAGTGAACTATGAAAATCTCCCGTCACGAGGCGCGTAAAGACGCGCTCCAAATTCTTTATCAGCTGGACATGAATCCTTCCCTGAGCGTCTTAGAAGCGATTGCTCACTACGAAAGACTCTACACGAAAGAGGGCGGGCGTCTCGACGATTACGTCTTAAAAGTCGTTAACGGGGTTCGCGAGCATCTTAAAGAGCTGGATGAAGAAGTTTCAACCCAGTCTGAAAATTGGCGAATGGATCGAATGGCGATCGTGGACCGAAATATTTTACGAATCGGCGTTTACGAACTCAAATATTGTGACGATGTGCCTGCCACAGTAACGATTAACGAGATGGTCGAGATTGCAAAGGAGTTCGGCGCGGAGGCGACACCTTCATTTACGAATGCAATTTTAGACAAGTTAAAGGACAAAGTCGTTCCCCCGGGTAAAGCACCGTAAACTTTTCTCAAATGCAATTCGAAAATAAAAAGATTAGTCCGAAAGAAGCGCTTCTGTTGTCGGAGCGATGTATTTGGCTAAATCTTTCGAAGGTCGAAGAATCCCCGTTCTTCCTTCAGTTCGACTGGAACGTGTGCGGGGCTCTCAGTCGAACTCTTCGGCAAATGAATGAAAATCAGCCTCGAAGTGTTTTTCCGACTTTGAAAAAGCTAAACAATGAATATCTTGTAATCGAGCGGGATTTTGATCCTGACTTTTTTGTGCGCACTTGCGAAGGGATGAACTTTCAAAGTGTGGCGATGGTCTGCGATTCCGAAGAGCAGTTGGAATCGCTCAAAGAAAAGTTAAAAACATTAACCTTACAGACCACCATTAATTTTTACAGTGGAGACTTTAATCCCAATGGGTGAAAAAAACCGAGTCAAAAAAAATGAACGGACGGTCCCGACGGAGCGTCGATCCACCGGTTTAGCAGTTGGGGTACAGTTTCCGAAAACGACTGAGGAGGAACTCAATATATCGCTTGAGGAACTTGAGCGACTGGTTTCGACTTTAGGTGCCACCGTTGTAGAAAAGTTTATTCAAAAACGCACGCGCCCGGAATCCGCGACTTTTATCGGCACGGGGAAAGCCGAAGAAATTGGGTTGAGAGCGAAAGAACTGGAATGCGAGTTCGTGGCGTTTGATGACGAGCTCACAGGCACTCAGCTTAAAAATCTTGAAAAGATCATGAAGTGCAAAGTGATGGACAGAACGAGCATCATTTTGGATATTTTCTCCCGCCATGCAAGGACAAAGGAAGCGAAAGTTCAAGTTGAACTTGCAATGCTCGAATATCTTTCGACCCACCTCACGCGAAGATGGACGCATCTCGAACGTCAAAAAGGAGGAATCGGTCTAAAAGGTGTCGGGGAAAAACAAATCGAACTCGACAGACGAATGATTCGCTCGAAGATATCCCTTCTTAAAAAAGATTTAGAACACATGGCCCGTGAACGTGCAACCCAACGATTACACCGGGATAAATTTTTAAGAGTAGCGATTGTAGGTTATACCAACGCCGGAAAATCGACGTTGATGAATGCCCTCACGGATAGTGAAGTCTTTGTCGATGATCGTGTTTTTGCGACTTTAGATCCTACGGTCCGAGTCATTGATCCGAAAACCCGTCCCCCGATTCTTTTGTCAGATACGGTCGGATTCATTTCGAAGCTACCTCATGATCTCGTAGCTTCTTTCCGTTCGACGCTCCAAGAGGTTCTCGAAGCGGATATGCTTTTGCATGTCGTTGATCTTTCAGCCGTGAATTTTAACGATCAAATGGAAGTGACCAAAGCGGTCTTGGACGAGATTGGGGCGGGAGACAAACCGAGTGTCCTTGTATTCAATAAAGCGGATCTCGTGAAAGAGGCATTTTTACCAAAAGTTCTCGAGCGTCGCTATTTTGATAGCGCAGTCGTTTCCTCGTTTCGACCTGAAGACATGAAAAAACTGAGAAACGTCATCTACGCTTTTTTCGAACGAGCAATGATCGATTTGGAAGTCACGATTCCCTACACGAACAGCTGGTTACAATCCCAGATTCACGAATACGCAAAAGTGATGAAGAAAGAGTATCTCGAAGAAGGCACTCGCTTCCAAATTCGAATTATGAAGGCGAGTGCTGACTGGCTTAAAATCGCGGATGATTCAAAGACAATTGTCTAAAATCAACGCAGTTTCCGGATTAAAAAAGGGGCATCTTAACCAAATCCTAACACTTTCATGGGTTGGCGTGTCATATAATTAATGTATGCGTCCACAGTTATTATTGCTTCGTTTAAGGTGGCTTCTGCCCCTACTTGCGTTATCTAACCTAGCCTCCGCTAATCCGAAGTTGCGCTTTCGCTATCCTTCGGACCCTTTTGTTTTAGTTCAGCCCGAATTTCAGAAAGATTTTGTTCGCGAGCCTCGAGATTACGGACTTTCCTCAGACCCACGGGAAGCCCGAAGGTCGATGGGCGATCGCAAAATGCTCTGCCCGGTTCAATTGACGGCTTTGAATGAGCCATTGGATACTCGCTACTTAGAAAATCAAAGAGACGCACGGATGTCTTTTTATGAATGGTATGTTAAAGACGCTCCCGATAATTCTTACGAAGAGCAACTCAGTGTCGAACATGTCAAATCGACCGTTCAAACCTTCTTAAAAGACAAGCTCACAAAGAAAATAGTTCCCGAACAAACGTTCCTGCGAACGGGAATGCTTCAATACAACAGCGTTAATACCTTTCCGGGAAAGTACAGAAAGGATGTCGCTCCAACAGACATTGTGATTGGGCATCAATTAAATAATTTTGAAGTCACTTCGGAACAGATGGAAAAACTCGTGCTAAATGGATTCAAACCTGTGCCGCCGGCTCAGGCTCTTGGCGGAAACGGATACATCGCTCAAACGACTATTCGAGTGAAAGCGAAAGGGAGTAGCTCTGAAGAACCTCTCACCGCGGAGACCCTGTTAACTGCAAATCATAAAGCAGAATACCATCCTCCGGTAGGTGAAACCGAAAAGGCTTTTGCCAAAGCGACCGCACAGAGGATGCAGGATCTGAAAGAGTGGAGAAATCGCGAGTCGAGAGAAGTCAAAGCGGATCTCGATCATTTTTTAAATGACCTTAGCGACTACTATCACACGGCAGTGCTTTGGAAACCGTTCATTGCGGTTAATAATTCCATTTTGATGGGCCAGGTCAATGTTTTACTCAGACATTTCGGACTCAATTCGATGCCGCACGAATTTTTAGATAATTTTGCTCGAATGACGGACTACAACGTGTTTCGAAATCTTTTTAAAGATGCATTCTTTCGTCAAAATCCGACGCTGTCCGCAAAATAATTAATTCTCGGGCGCGAAGAGACTCTGAACCTCTGAACAATCCTTGATATCGAAGAGATTAATAAAATCCACAGATGTGTTATTGGGAGTGCCGATCAGTCGATTCGATCGAACCTTCGCTTTGCATTCGTATTTAATCCCTTTTAGAAGTTCGCTCGGTCTTGGAAGAGTGGCAACGTAGTCGACGGCTCTCTCAGTCGAATAAACAATGTCTAGACCTCGAATACTCTCAGTCCTTTTCCAAAGAACAATCCGCACGGTTTCGAATTCCATTGCGGAGCTAAAACAAGAGACGGTCAGTAAAAATAAAAACATTTTTTTCATGGGGGGTCCTTCCGACTTCATTGTATCAAGTTTGCAGAAATTTTATTGCTGCGCTATGTCTACAAATAAATAAAAATTTGATTGTCTTTAAGAAATCGTAAGCGTATTTCAAATGAATTTGGTTTAAATCATATGGGGTTTTTATGAAACGTATTTTATTTGCAACCATCTTAGGAATTTTTTCCGCTCATTCTGCATTTGCAGATCTGAAAGAAATCACGGTTGAATTGGAACGCGCAGTCACGGTCGATTTTGTGAAAGCAGTTTACAATATTACGATGATCGACTCGTGCAAACGCATCGAGATTCTACCTGCATCGAAAAGTTCCGCTCGATATATCGTCGGAAGAAAATTGGGACCCGCACAATTTATTGTGACTCACGGGGACTCCGATGAAGCTTTTATCGCTCGTGTTGTTCCTCAAGGATTCGGAAATAAAATCGACGAACGAGTTCCCGCCAACGGATACAAACGGGTCGATTTAAATCAACTCGTCAAAAATATCGAAGTGGCGAATCCAGACATTCTCGTCGTTCGTCCCGTTGGAAACGATCCTAAGAAAATGGATTTGTTAGGTTTGAAAGCGGGATACACAAAAGCGACGTTTACGTTTGCCGACAACTCTACAAAAACCGTCGCCATCGAAGTGGATAGCGCGGGGGCGTGTAATCCAGAGTAAATTATTTAAAGAAGTTAAAAAGCCCGAGCGATCTCAAAAAGCTTGGGCTTTTTTGCGTTTGGGGTCATTTGCCAGCTCAGATGAACTCGAGTATCAATTAAGAATGACCTCTACACAGGGTTTGACTATCTTTATTCTCTCGGACGGTACCGGGGAAACAGCCGATCAAATGATCAAGGCAGCCATTGTTCAATACGTTCGTTCGGGTCTTAGAATTATTCGATACAAAAATGTTCGAACCGAATCTCAGGTCGCAGCAATCTTTGAAGAAGCTCATCACGTCAATGCACTCATCGTTTACACCGTCGTCAGCGAAAACATCCGAATGTTTATTCACAAAATGTCCGAGCAATCCGGAATTTCCTCTGTGGATCTTCTCGGTCCTCTCTTGGCGCTGCTCTCCCAATCTTTAGCAAAAGACCCAAAATCCGAACCCGGAAGTTTCCATCAAGTAAATGAAAATTACTTCAAACGAATTGAAGCCATTGAATTCACCGTGAAGCACGATGATGGCAAATATCCCGACAATCTTGAAGCTGCCGATATTATCCTAGTGGGACTCTCGAGAACGAGTAAAACACCGTTGAGCGTTTATCTGTCTTACAAGGGATGGAAGGTGGCCAATGTCCCAGTCGTTAAAGACATCCCATTACCCGAAAGACTTTTTCTTACCGACCAAAGAAAAATCGTGGGTCTCATCATTGATCCTGAACATCTGGTCCGCATTCGAAAAGAACGCCTTTTAAAAATGGGCGAAGCATTGTCGGGCGACTACGCAAATTTAGATAAAGTTATCGAAGAGATTGAGTACTGCAAAAATATTTTCAAAAAGAATCGTCGCTGGCCCGTCTTCGACGTCTCCGGAAAAGCATTAGAAGAAACCGCGGCCGAAGTCGAGCGAGTGATCCGCACGAGTCTTCCCGAAAAACACAGTCTGTCGTAAATATTCGGTTCATAAAAGAAAAAGGGCTAGTCTTCTAAAGACCAGCCCTTCAATAGGTTAGCTATTTCAGAATCAAGGAGTCATCCAGTCTCCGAAATAGATGATGAAGAATTTTTGGTAAGATTTTAGAAAATTTTAAAGTGACTCCCTTTCATGATCATTTAATAAAGCAAATTGGATGCCATTCGCATTGAGCACAAAATGGTTCGTTGGACTTGGTGTCAATCAGGGTTTGGTACTAAGTTGGAACTGGATGTTATGGATTATTCGGCGCCTAGATGCCGGTGGCAAGCTCGATTGCTCGGCCTCGGCAGCTTTGCCGACTGCCCAAATGAATCAAGTACCCTAGCTCAAGAAAAGGTTTTTCGTTTTGGCGCTGAAAAAACTCCGCAGTTTTGTCCGGAAAACCGCCTCTATCCCATAAATCCTTTGTAAAACTCGGTTGCGCGTTGGGTGCGAGATTCCCTGCATAAGTATAGAGGTCTCTGGATATCCTCTTAGAAAAGACAGCGCCCGCGCATTTTTCAAATTTATATTTTGGAAGGTCCCAATCTTTAAAATAGTCCTCGAGGACGGCCCCATCGACGGGCTTAAAACTCTTACCAGTTTCCTTGGCTGACTTTAGCATATCGCCATTTAATCTATCACCGAGCATGACTTCCGGACTATACAGGCCAAAAAAGTGGATCTTTTCTTTAACTTGCTCTTCGCTTCCTTCTTCTTTTGCCCAAAGAAGAATTTCAGTTAAAAGAAGTGATTGGGAGTCTCCAGAGAATACGAAGTCTGCAAAAAGAATTTTCTTCTGTGAGGCTAGGATGGATTGAGGACTGATTTGAGCTTCCTCGAGATGCCGTCTTAGCGCCGCCCTTTCATTCGGAGTCAGGGTCGTTTGCGTTCCCACTGAATAGGGAAAATCAGTAAAGGGTGTGGTATTTGGAAAACGGGTTAACCTTCTCGCTTCCCAATAGGTTTGAAGAAACGTCAGGGATCTTCCAATCCCTACGATGCGACTGTAATTTCTCTGTATTTTTGCAAATGCGTAAGCGATCGTCCGAACCTCCGTTTCGCCAGCAGGAGTCGCAAAATACGAAGGACTTTTAACCCACGTAGAAAGAAATTCTGGATCTCTAAGGTCAGAGAATTTTGCTTCGTATGCCGCTCTCTCCTCTAATGGGAGCGTTAGGTAAGATTCCACACTTGGAACTCTGAAAAATGGTAGCGCATGAACGCTTAGCGCGAAATGGATAAAGCCAAAATAGAAAACAAACTTCATCCATAAACAGTACTAATGATTTGGAACGCCTTGTCAATGCGGCCGGTCTTTTGGTGGTAACATAAGTTAACTGAAATTAAACAGCCTCGCCGGAGGGCGAAAATTTCTTTTCTCCCTCCAGCAAAACCATCTGAGCTCTTGTCTCCAAGAGCACTTGGGGGTAGGGGACGAGGCAAACCGAACTAAAACTTTTAGCGACGCGCAAGCAACAACGAGATTTTCAGCGAACTACGGCCACAGAGAACATCAACTTCCTCTTGGTCTCCTCATCATCATCCGTGCGTTCACTAGAATTGCAAATGGGTGGCCAACGATTTAAGCACGCGAATTCACGCGTAGACTCAAGGAACTCGTCATCAAGTTAGTCCGCAAAAGCAGATCCTTCACAATTCTTCCATAATTTTCATAATTTAGAAAAAGAGATCTTTATTTGATGAGCTGTCTGAGTATACGACGATTTCTAATAGAATACAGAGAGTTAGACGAATCTGGATTTTCCAAGATAGTCGTTATGAGTCGCGATAAAAAACTTCAGGGCGCGAGTTACCAATTCATCGACGGGAATCTTGGTATTCTTCTCCATCGTGCTCAAATCTTTAATAATCTGATTTTCTACGGAAACGGTTAGCTTACTAGGGGTTAAATCTTCGGAATTGTGTTGTTTCTTCATTATGTGGTAAACATACCTGACCGATTTTTAGGTGGTCAAGAGATGCCGCGCTAAGCAGAAAGAAAAGTAAAACATCTGTTATACTTATAGCTTATCTCCCCACCCAAATAAGATGTCTGATGTTTCAATCATGAAAAAAATTTTCAAAAATACCCTAAAAAGCTTTTCGGTAGTGATCTTAATCATTCTTCCGGTAGCGGCCGTGTCAGTCGCCCTTTATTTGTTTTATGTCATTCGGACGCTTCCCGAAGTGACGTCACTCAAAACGTATCAACACTCTCACGCAACTGAAGTCTATTCGGACGAGGGTCGAAAAATCGGCGAGTTCACAACCGAACGTCGGTACCCAATTAAGTTCGAATCCATTCCTAAACACGTGCTACAAGCCTTTGTAGCGGCTGAGGACGCCCATTTTTACCAGCACTCAGGCATCGACTACAACGGCATCCTGCGCGCGGTATTTTCAAACGTCTCGCGTGGAAAGTTTGCCCAAGGCGGTAGCACAATCACCCAACAGGTAGCGCGTTCGATCGTTCTCGAGACCAAAAAGAAAGAAATTACTCGGAAAATTCGAGAGATGGTTTTGGCCCATCGGATGGAGCAACAACTTTCGAAACAAGAGATCTTAAACCTCTATCTACAAGAAATTTACTTAGGCCACGGGGCTTATGGAATCGGAGCTGCTGCTCGCAATTACTTTAATAAAAAAGTCGAAGACTTGGATATTTCCGAAGCCGCTATTCTCGCAGGACTGCCTCAGCGACCGAACGATTGGAACCCTTTCCACAATCCGGATCGCGCCAAACTTCGCCAAAGTTACGTTTTAAAGCGAATGCACGAAGAAGGGTTTATCGACGCGCAAACGGCACAAACCGCATTGGACAAACCGGTCCGACTTTTTCCGCTCGAGGAATTCAATAATAGTGCGGCTCCGTATTTTACCGAATACGTTCGACAATATTTAATGACGAAGTACGGATCAGAAAAAGTTTTAAGTGACGGATATAAAGTTTATACGACTGTCCGCTATGATGCCCAAAAAACGGCTGAAAAATCCATCGATAGCGGCTTGCGAGAGGTCGATAAGCGCCTCGGCTGGAGGGGCATCACTCAGAATTTCGAAGGCGATAAAGCAGAAGCGTTTCAAAAAGAAACTCATGACGAAATCATTGCAAGCTTAAATCCCCCTCGTATCCTCCCCCGTTCCGCTTTAAATGGACTCAAAATCTTAGAATACGATTTGTCCCAGTTAAAACAAAATGGTTATTACGGAGACACGCCAGTTCTGGAAAAAAAATACTATCGAGCGATTGTGAAAGATGTCAGTGATGCTCGAGCGGAAGCCAATGTCCGCATTGGAATGACTTTAGCGACGCTTCCTTTCTCGGAAATGAATTGGGTTCGAATCGACAACTCTCCCATTAAGCGGGTTTCGCAAGCATTAAAAGCCGGTGATGTGATCCAAGTCGTCGTCACTAAAATTGATAAAAGAGCAAACTCTGTGGTCGTGAGTTTAGAGCAAGAGCCAGAAGTTCAAGGAGCTCTTCTTTCTTACGATGTCCAAAACGGTTTTGTCCGTTCGATGGTGGGTGGCCGTGACTTCAATCATTCGAAATTCAACTGCGCATTACAAGCAAAACGACAAGTCGGTTCTACTTTTAAACCACTCATCTACGCCGCTGCTCTCGACAAAGGTTACTCTCCTTCGTCAATGGTGACGGATTCTCCACTTGTTTTTAAATACGAAGGAAAACTCGATGCCGATAGCTCGAATCCTCCAGGAGAAGATTGGAAGCCTCACAATTACGGAAATAAATTTGCGGGCGATATCCCTTTGCGACTGGCTTTGATTCGTTCGATGAATATTCCGACCGTGAAAATTCTAAACGAAATCGGTGTCGATTACGGAATTCAATATGCACGACAACTAGGAATTACTTCCTCACTTCCCAGAGACTTAACCATCGGGTTAGGATCCTGGTCGAGTTCCTTGGAAGAATTGATGAGAGCCTATTCCATCTTTCCTCGCCT
>CALCZU010000140.1 GCA_937903155.1 uncultured Bdellovibrionales bacterium | reverse complement strand
ACACGACGCTCTTCCGATCTGGCAACCTTCCCAGTTCCGCGTACAAAGGTTGCCGCGCGTGCTACGCACGCTCGCAATGACGGGGCTCAAAATTCTTAGCGATTTGGAGCAGAGATGGATGTTGTGCTCTGAAAATCGGAGACATTTACAAAGGCGATAGATGCAAAGAGAGCTGAGAGAAGAACGCAGAAAATACATTTCAATTTCATGATGACTCCTTCTCTTTAATTTAGGCACTTCTCGCGAAAAATCAAGGCACATACCCACCACACCGAGCTCTGCATTCTAATTATGGGTAAGCGTTACCCTTTTTGGAGATGATTTTTGTCATCATTCTATTTTGCTCACGAGTCCTGTTGAATTCAAATCACTTTTGGTTCAGTGAGAACCGACCTACTGTGGATTCAAGAAAGAGAGAGAAAAAAAATGAAAAATCTAATGATGAATTTGGCACTGGGATTAATCACGGTAACGTCGGCGTATGCTTCGGAGCACGCCGCAATTCAATGCAAAACGAATAACCCGCAAGGAACTGACCTGGTTTTTACGGTCACCGACTCGACCGATGCAACCTTTGGACATTCGAATAGTTTGTTCATTGGAATGGGGAACGGTGAAGTGCGGGTTCGCCCGGTGCGGCCTTTAAAAATTCAGTACCCAACTCAGTTCGCAGTCATGAGTGCTTTTTCGAAAAAAGCGGGATTAGATATTTTTCCTCCCTATACTGAAGGCAAACTTATCTTTTCGCTTCGCTCGGCAAATCCAAACGCCGAAGGCGACGACTTTCCAGCGACCATCCAATACGGAGATGTGTCTTACAATTCCGTTTGCCAACGGATTCAGTAAAGTTTTGTTTTTTCGGAAACGTTTTTTTGAAAGTCCGGGAAGAGTTTGTAAATGTCTTCCGAGCGCACGGCATCGGGTAAGTCGCGCTCTTCGGTGAGAAGAGTGGCGACGGTCCCTAAATCTCTGAGCGAACCGTGAAAGCCGGCCAGGGAGAAATCTTTGCTGCCACCGGGAAGTGTAAAACCGATGGCGGCAAATCCGGGCTTTAACGAGAGAAGGACATCGGCTGGGTACTGAACGCCAACGGCACTCAATCCGGTTCGGATTCGGTAAAAAAGGTCGGGATAAGCGCTGTGTTTGGAGAAGGCGAAGAGGTCCTCATCTGAAAATTCGCTATAGGTAGGACTTTTTCCAGCCGGTTCTTTTTTTGAAATCCCGAATCGCTCCCAGTTCATCGCGGTGGGAATAAGGTAGGTATTTTTCTGAGCGTCGTATCCGAAATCGACGATTTCTTTACCGGATTCGTAAATTCCATACCAGTCTGTCGTCAAAGTTTTCTGGGCCTCGTTTGGAAAACGGATTTTTGCGACGGTGACGTCAATGAACGGAAGTTCAGAGACTTTCGTCGCGACTGGTTTCACTTGCTCGGCTGAAGTGTGGAGTGAAAGATAAGTTAAGCGCACATGATCGATGGGGACTGCGTAGTGGGGAGCCGTTTGACCACGAATGTTTTCAACGGGAGTGACGCCGACTTTCTTTATCTCTTCAGAAAGCTTCATCAGGTTTTTTGATTCGACATTCACGAAATCGATGCCGTGATCCGCTAAAATCGTGAAGACGAATTTTTTATCCGGGTGTTTTGCTTTAAAGACATTGATCTTCTTATCGAGGATTCGAAGCGATTCGACGACATCTTCAGGCTTGAAAATATGCCCCATCGCATCGATTTCGATCAGATAGGCAGAAAATGTAGAATTCGTCTGAGATCTGCCATCTAGAGTAAAAAACAGATTGTCATAGCTCTCACCGAGATTTGCAAAAGTATCGTGATAAACACCGATCGAATGGGTGTATCCGTTTGAGCGGTAGTCAAAGGCTTTCAAATAAGGGGCCTCCATGCTCATTCCATCTACAAAAGTAGGAACCACGTGTTTCACGAGTCCCGACATCCCCGGGTTGATGATTTTATCTTGAGAGGGATCGAAATAAGTATATTCGTATCCGACGAGGGGTTCCGTGTGCAGGATCCGAGTCCAACTCGCATCGGAGGTGCCTGGGAACGTTGTGATGAATTTAGAGTGTCGCCAGCTGTTTCCCGCAAAGGCCCCTTGAGCGCGCGCTTTTTCGACTGAAGAATAAGACAGTCCGTCGATCGCGAGATAGACTTTGATTTCCTTGTTTTGGCTACCGCAAATGGGAATTCCATTTAAAAAACTGGACTGCAACCAATCGCATCCCGATAAAATAGAGAGACAAAGAAGACCTGTGAAAATAAGAAACCGTTTTTGCTTCATAATAAAAAGGTTAAGTTAAAGAGGGGGGAGCTTTGTGCCCCTGTTTTGTGAACGCGGTAAAAATATCCCAATCGAAATTCCATCCAGGTATTGCGGTAGCGATAACTTGCGCCCAGTAAATTAAAATCATGATCCCAGAAGCCCACTTCTGAGAAGTGAAGTAAAATCCCATGACGTTCTTCAGGAAGAAATTCTGCGACTGCCGAATATCCTGCGAAGATCCGATTATCTAATTTGCCAGAACTGATTTCTGGAAGAGCGGTGAGACTTTGATGAATTTGCATCCATCCCGACAGGTTTAACGAATGGTTTAAACTTGTGGGTGCGAGAAGAAGTGTGAAGTCGGGATTGTCGAGACGGCTCACATACATTGGAGACATCGATGAACGACTCGCTTGTTCGAGAACGTAGTAAAAACCTAACTGCAAAGACCATCTCGAGACTTCGGTTCTTCCTAAATTAAATTTGAGATACGCATTCGGAGTTCGGTACGCAAACAGAACGGGATTGATTCCGATTTGAGCGAAATTGCCGATTCCAACTTCTGCATCTGAGATCCCAACACGTGCCAGTCGGTGGCCTTCGATATTTCCAGTGTTTTCCCAGATGGGATAAAAGCCCGTGGTTGAGCTCCGTAAGGCGTCCTCTGCCTGCAAGAGCGGCGAAAAAATCGACAAAATAGATAGTAATTTCAGTATTTTATTCATAGCAACCAATATTAATGCGTCGAGTCGTCATTTCAATAACATAACCTTAACACTTCTCATACTGAAATGTGTCCCTGTGAAGCTTGGTATTTTTGATAGAATAGGCATCGTGAAAACATCTCTTTCCATTTTGCTTTTTTCGACCGTGCTTTTAGCAGAATCCAGTCCCCTTTTTACACTCGAACGTTCGACGAATACGAATCAAGTCGTCTACGAAATGATTCATGAGGGTTGTGTTCCCAACCCTAAGACTCCCATTCATCCTTACTGGGTGATGAATACAAAAAAAGGCACAAGAGAAGAACTCACGGGGATTGAAAAACGCAGGGCTTACGGAGTTAAAATTTTATCTACTGCAAAAGACAAAGTCGTCTTCTCGTTGAAAGCGGTCTCAAAAAAATCACTGACTGGAAAATGCCTTCCCGGAGAATCTAATCCCGTCGCGGTGACGCTCATCCAAGGAAAAGAATCGATTCTAAAAACAGTTTATGTAAAAACAGAGGGGCCCGGGATTATTCCCAGAGTGGTTTCCATTACGCTGAGTGGGATTGACCTCAGTACTCAACAAAAAGTTCAGGAAATCATTGAGAACTAAAATCTTAAAAGGAAAAAGCGTCTTAATGCCCGTCTTTGCGAGGAGCGAAGCGACGAAGCAATCTCGCCGATAACATGAGCGCTCTTTTGCAGCGAGATTGCTTCGTCGCTTCGCTCCTTGCAAAGACGGGTTTCTAATAGTTTTTAATTCTACTGCTTACTAAGTCAGTTCGCCGAAAGAGTATGGGAGGAGTTCGTAGGAGTCGGCTTTGAGTTGGCAGGCTCGAAAGGGACGACCGGCCAAGAGAGCACCCACTTCATTTTCCAAAGAAAGAGCGCGGGCGGCATTGTAGGTCACGGCGGCAATCGCTTCTGGGACTGCCATTTTCATTTGGGAGCAAGCGAGTGTTGTCATCAAAGGAAGATTGCGACTGGGGCAAGTGCCCGGGTTGTAATCGGTTGAAATAGCGACGACCCCTCCCTGATCGAGAATCTTTCGGGCAGGAGGATACGGTGTTCCGGTGAAGAGCGAAGCGCCTGGACAAAGAACAGCAACCGTATTCGAATTCGCAAGTTTTTTTACGGCGGAATCTGAAGCATTGTCCAAATGATCGATACTCACAGCGCCGAGATCCACTCCGAGTTCGGTGCCACCCAGCGCATTAAATTGATCCGCATGCAATTTCAATTTTAATCCTGCAGCGAGCGCGGTTTCACAAAGTTTTTTAGTTTGAGGGACCGAGAAATAGCCTTCTTCAATAAAGGCATCAAAAAAAAGCGCGAGATTTCTTTTGGCGATTTCAGGAATCCACTCTCGACAAATGACATCGACATACTCGTCGGTTCTCCCTTTGAATTCGGGAGGGGTTGCGTGCGCTGGTAAAAACGTCGAGATGAGATGAACGTTTGTCTTTTCGGAGAGATTTTTAATGCACTCTAAGATTTTAATCTCAGATTCTAACGAAAGCCCGTAACCCGATTTAATTTCAATCGTTCCAACTCCGAACTTTTGAAAAAGATCCACATCGTGGATCGCCGATTCTTCGAGCTCGCGAGAGCTGGCGGCTCTGGTGTGTTTGAGCGTCGAAAGGATCCCACCCCCTTCAGCGGCGACTTGCAAATAAGATTTTCCCTGGCAGCGAAGTCCATAGTCATGGTGTCTCGAACCCGCGTAGATCAAATGGGTATGACATTCGACGAGTTCCGGAAGCCAGACTTCTCCAACGCTTGAGAATCGATTGATAACAGATTCGAATTCTTTGGGAAGTTCATTCGTTTTTCCGACCCAAACGATGAGGCTGGTATCAGCGTCTGCAACGACCGAGGCGTTTTCGATCACTCCTAAGTCTTCTGCCTGAACATGACGCCCTTGTTTTTTTACAACGCCCTCCATCGTCAAAAGCTGTTGAATATTTTCGTAAATAATTAAGTTATCGGTATTCATTTGAGCATCGGAATCTGTAAATGTTTCTTCTTCGCAACTTCTTGCGCGATTTCGTAACCACTATCGGCGTGTCTAAAAACTCCCATTGCAGGGTCCGAATTTAAAACTCGGGAAATTCGAATGTCTGCAGCCGCCGTTCCATCTGCGACAATCACCATCCCGGCGTGAATGGAATAGCCAATTCCCACCCCTCCCCCATGATGGACGCTCACCCAACTCGCGCCATTAATTGAGTTAATCATCGCATTTAAGATAGGCCAGTCCGCAATCGCATCACTTCCATCTTTCATGTTCTCCGTCTCACGATTTGGAGAAGCGACACTTCCGCAGTCTAAGTGATCTCGCCCAATGACGAGAGGGGCCTTCACTTTTTTCTCTCTGACGAGTTGATTGAATAAAAGTCCCGCCTTTTCGCGTTCGCCATAATTTAACCAGCAAATGCGCGCGGGCAATCCTTGAAATTGGATTTTCTCTTTCGCAAGTTTCAGCCAACGAGCGAGTTCTTTTTTCTCAGGGAAAAGTTTTAAAAGAGCTTGGTCGGTGACGTAAATGTCTTCAGGATCGCCTGAGAGAGCGACCCACCGAAAAGGCCCTGCCCCTTCGCAAAAGAGCGGACGGATATATTCCGGAACAAATCCTGGAATTAAAAACGCATCTTTGACGCCTTCTTCTTGCGCCACCGCACGGATATTATTTCCGTAATCAAAAGTCGGAATTCCTTTTTTCAAAAACTCGAGCATTCCTCGGACGTGAACTGCAATCGCGGCGCGCGAGCGTTTAATGTACTCCTTCGGATCTTCTTTTCTAAGCCGATTGGCTTCTGCGAGAGAAATTCCGTTCGGAACATATCCTACCAAAGGATCATGAGAAGACGTCTGGTCGGTCACCATATCTGGAAGAAGGTTTCCCTTGGCGATTTGAGGCACTACGTCTGCGGCATTTCCTAAAAGGCCGACCGACAGTGCTTTTTTCTCTTGAAGCGCTTTTTGAATTTTTTCTAAGGCTTTTCCTAAATCCGTTTCCATGCAGTCGAGATAACCCGTCTCAAGCCGACGCTGAATGCGTTTCGGATCAATCTCAATCCCTAAAAAGCACGCACCATTCATGGTCGCAGCGAGGGGCTGAGCGCCTCCCATGCCTCCTAAGCCGGCGGATAAAATCCATTTTCCGGCGAGGCTTCCGTTGAAATGCTTTTTTGCAGCAGACGCAAAAGTTTCGTAAGTCCCTTGGACAATTCCCTGGCTTCCGATGTAGATCCACGACCCCGCCGTCATTTGGCCATACATGATGAGGCCTTTGGCTTCGAGCTCTCTGAAGTAATCCCAGTTTGCCCAATGCGGAACCAAATTCGAATTTGCCAAGATCACTCGAGGCGCGTCTTCATGCGATCGCATTACACCGACAGGTTTTCCCGACTGAATGAGAAGGGTTTCGTTATTTTCGAGGGTCTTTAGAGTTCTAACAATCGCTTCGTAGGATTCCCAATTGCGAACGGCTTTTCCGGTTCCGCCATAAACAATGAGATCCTCGGGTCGCTCGGCGACATCCGGATCTAGATTGTTCATCAGCATTCTTAGGACGGCTTCCTGAATCCAACCTTTGCAATGAAGTTCAGTTCCGCGATAGGCTCGAATCTCTTTCAAAATAAACCCTCCGCTTTTCCGCGATTGTGTATCTGGCTGTTTGCGATCACTGTTTGAATCTCTTGGATATCGTCACTTAAGACGCGATCTTTTTCCAAGGGCAAAACTTTTTCTCGGATCTGTTTGTAAAGAAATCTGGCTCCGCGACCTGGCTGCAAAGGTTTTCGAAATTCCAATGCTTGGCACGCGCTAATCGCTTCGATCGCAAGAATAAACTGAGAATTTTCCAAAATCGTTTTTGCTTTTCGAGCGGCAAGTGGCCCCATACTCACATGATCTTCTTTTTCGTTATTAGTGGGAATGGAATCAGTCGATGCCGGGTGCGAAAGCAATTTATTTTCAGAGACGAGACTTGCACAAGTCACTTGTGCCATCATGAGTCCAGAATTTAGGCCTTCTTTTTTCACCAAAAACGCGGGAAGCTCGCTAAAGCCGGGATCAATCAATTTCGCCATTCGACGTTCAGAAAGGCTTCCCAGCTCCGAAAGGCCCATTCCTAAAATATCGAGTGCAAAAGCAACCGGCTGGCCATGGAAATTTCCGTTCGAAATCAGCTCACCCGTGTCGGGATTGACGAGTGGATTGTCGGTCGCTGCATTAAATTCTATCTCAAGCGTTTTCTCGACGGACGAAAAAAGATCTCTGACCGAACCATGGACTTGCGGCGCGCAGCGGAAAGAATAAGGATCTTGAACGCGGTCACACTTTTCATGGCTCTTGTAGATTTCACTGTCTTCCGTAAAGTGTCTTAAATTTTTGGCAGACTGAATTTGTCCCGGGTAAGGACGAGTCTCTTGCAGCCAAGCGGTGTAAGCGCGCGGAGTTCCTAAAACACCTTCGAGAGACGTGGCGCAAATGAGATCTGCGAGATCTGCGAGCTCTTGGGCGCGCAGTAAGACAAGTCCGCCTAGTCCTGTCATTTGCTGAGTTCCGTTAATCAGTGAGAGGCCTTCTTTTGGCGCGAGCTTTAAAGGCATCATGCCGACTTTTTTCAAAGCCTCGCCTCCACTCATGAGTTTCCCATCGAGAAACGCTTTTCCTTCTCCAATGATGACCGATGCCAAATGCGCGAGCGGCGCTAAGTCGCCACTGGCCCCGACAGATCCTTTTGAAGGGATAGCGGGATGAATTTTGTGATTCAACATTTGGATTAAAAATTCGACAAGCTCAGGTCGAACACCGCTGAAACCCTTTGCGAGACAGTTCGTTCGTAAAAGTAAAATGGCGCGGCTTTCTTTTTCGCTATGCAGCTCTCCGACGCCTGCGCAATGACTGCGAACAAGGTTGACCTGTAACTCTTCTAAGTCGGCGTCGTTGATTCTAACTTTGCTTAAGATTCCAAAACCCGTATTGATGCTATAGGTTTTATCCCCTTTTTTGGCAGCCGCATCGACGATTTTTCGGCCTTTCAAAAGCCGCTCGCGAGCAGCCGTCGATAAAGTTACTTTTTCTTTCTCTTCTACAATTTTTTTAAATTTGGGGAGATCGAGTGAATTGCCGTTGAGTTCCATCGTTTCAGCCAACCGCATTCTTTAGGGCGGGAATCGTTTTTGAATAGTCACTCGATGCGAAAAGTCCGGTACCCACCACCATGATCTCCGCACCCGCTTTCGCAGCTTCAGAAATATTTTCTAGTTTAATTCCGCCATCGATTTGGATCTCGATTTTTCGCGAACCAATCTTAGATTTAAGTTCTCTCACTCTTTCAAAAGACTGTGCAATAAATTTCTGTCCACCGAAACCGGGATTGACGCTCATGATCAAAATATATTCCGCATCATCGAGAATTCCATCGAGCTGTGAAAGCGAGGTTCCGGGATTAATTGCAACTCCAGGTTTCATTCCAAGTTTTTTGATCTGACTGAGAGTTCTATGAATATGCGGACAGGCTTCGATATGAACCGATAACCAGTTGCAACCGACGCGTTGGAATTCTTCGAGATATTTATCGGCGTTTTCGATCATCAAGTGCGCGTCAATCGGAAGCTTCGTTTTTTTTCGAATGCTTTCAATGACCGGAAATCCAAAAGTTAGATTGGGAACAAAGTGCCCGTCCATGATATCGAAATGGAGGACGTCCGCGCCTGCTTTTTCAACCGCTGCAATTTCTTCGGCAAGTCGCGATAAATCGCAAGCCAAAATAGAAGGAGCTATTTGGACGGAGTTTGTTTTCTGAGCGGTCACAGTGGGTCCTTTCACTACATTCGGTGGTCGACCCATTTTTATGCGTGAGGGGGGGCTTAGTCAAGGCGACGGAGGACGACTATACCCTCTCAAAAAGTCCTGAATATTCATTCTTTTTCGGTTTTCGGGTTGAACTTCAAGAAGGGAAAGCGTTTTGCCGTCTCCACAAACGATTTCTAGAAAATTTTTGGAATCGCTCAGCACTTTTGCAGCGGGCTGAAGTTTTTTTTCTTTCACTTCCGCCTTAAAAATTTTGACTCGCGCTCCGAAAAGATTTGATTCTGCAACGGGCCAAGGCTGCAGCGCACGAATGCGGTTCTCCAAAACCTGGGCCGGAAGGGAAAAGTCTAGAGGAGACTCTTCTTTATCTAACTTTTTTGCGTGCGTTGCATCCGCTTCAACCTGTGGCACAAATTGGTAATCACCCTTTTCGATCATTCGAATCGATTCTAGAAGCGTTTCTCCACCCAAAATTGAAAGTTTTTCGAAAAGCGTCGCTGAAGTGTCGTCAGAGGCAATCTGAATTTTCTTCTGCAAAAGAATATCGCCCGTATCAAGCTTCTTCGCCATTTTTTGAATGGTGATTCCAGTTTCTTTTTCTCCATCCCATATCGCTCTTTGGATAGGGGCCGCTCCTCGATACTTTGGAAGAAGTGAACCATGCACGTTTAAGCAGGAGATTTTGGGGAGCTTTAAAATCGGATCTTTTAAGATTTGCCCAAATGCCACAACGAGAATGAGATCGAGATCCAAAGCTTTCAGTTTGGTCAGAATGTCTTCGGTATTCACACTGGCAACCGAGAGACATTCTAAGTTTAATTTTTTGGCCATCTCAGCGACCGCCGTCTCAGAAACTTTCTGCCCTCTTCCTTGAGCCTTTGCTTCTTGAGTAATGACGAGCGCCGGGGGATAAAGTTCTCGATTTAATTTTTCTAAAATCTGGGCGGCAAAGGGTGGCGTCCCCATGTAAAGATATTTCATTAAAGCGTGACCGCCTTCATCAATTTTTTGCGAGCCATCCGTCTTTTGAGAGGCGAAAGTCGGTCGATGAAGAGCACCCCATCTAAATGATCAGTTTCGTGTTGGAGCGCAACTGCAAGAAGACCCTTCGTTTCAAGAGTGTGTTCTTTTCCAAAGCGATCCTGATACAAAACGCTGACAAAAGCTTTTCTTGAAACTTCTTCGGTGTAACCAGGAACACTTAAGCAACCTTCTTCAAAAACGGTTTTGCCTTCCATCTTCACAAATCTTGGATTGATGATTTCCCAGAGTTTTGCTTCTTCATTTTCGGCAGGTCCTAAGTCGATGACCAACGCTCGGATAAATTGCCCGACTTGAGCCGCGGCAAGGCCTATCCCATTTTTTGAGTACATGGTTTCGGCCATATTATCTAAAAGGGTATGCAAAGTGGAATCAAACTTTGCCACGGGGACTGATTTGGATTTCAGTCTCTCGTCCGGAAATTCGAGTACCTCCAGAATCACGCTTGTTTTCTCCTCGTGAGTAAATACATCGAGATGCAAAAGAAAATACAGTTTGGCGTCCAACCCGCTAAGAGAGGAGGAATATGGCCTCCCTTTCCAATCGCCGCACTTAAATGTTGCAATAGGAAATAAATAAACACAATCAGAAAACAGTACCCAATACTCCTCGTCATCGGAGTACTCTTTAGCGGAGTCATCGAGAAAGAAATGCCCAAGAGTACGAGAATAATCGGGGTAAAGATTACAGACACGCGTTTGTGATAATTTACTTCGTGACCGGTTGTGTCCATTCCATAGGAGGAGTTTTTCTTAATATGGAGCCTCAAGTCTTTTAGAGGCATTGTTTCATCTTGGATTTCGAGCGTTTTATAATCCGAAGGCTTTTCGGGAATGAGTCCTCGCAAAGTCTGAAATTTCTCAGTAACCGGAAAATGCGTGTCTAGAGGATAGTGAATGACAAATCCATCGTGCAAAGTCCAATCGTTTTGTTCGTAAGTCGCGCGACGGGCTTTGTATTTTTCAGTCATCTCAAAAGTATTGCTTAAAAGATAAAGATTCACATCTTCGAGCGTATTCGTTTTAGGATCAAAGTGCCCGACGTTGTAAATCACTTTGCCGCTGCGATACCAGAAATGAGACTTATTAAAATTTAAAAGGTTCTCTTGATTCGGATCCTGTCCACGCTCGAGAAGAATTCTTTTCTTTTCAAAGGTCGGAACAAGCGGATCAAACACCAAAAATGAAAGCGTACTTAGCGTTGCCACGACCGCAACAAAAGTCGAAACAATTCTAAAGGTACTAATTCCCCCTGCGTAGAGTGCCAAGACTTCGTTAAGGCGGGACATATTCGAAAGGACTAAGAGTGTTGCCATCAAACAGGCGACAGGAACAAATTGCTGAATCGCACTCGGCACTTTGTACCCATAGATTTCCATGACTTTAGAAAAAGGAATTCCCATCGACCAAAACTTTGAGAGAAAGTCGATTGCGACAAACATCACCGCAAGGCCCATGAGCACGAAGAAGAAATAAATCAGGAGCTCTTTAACGAGATATCGGTCGAGGGTATCCATTAAGCGTCCTTCAGCAAGTGTCTGAATTTCTCAAAAGCTTTTTGAATTCCCGCAGGATTGGTTCCCCCCGCCTGCGCAAAATCGGGGCGTCCACCGCCCGTACCGGCAACTTCGACGGCCAATTCTTTTACGATTTTGCCAGCGTCAAAAGTGCCCACGAGGTCTTTGGTAATTCCCACACACAGAGAAACCTTGCCGTCGGTTTCAGTTGCCAACACCACAAAGGTTTTTTCTTTTCCCTTGTCTTTAAACTGATCCGAAAGCGTTCTTAAAACTTTCGCGTCGACATTGGGAACAACTTGAATCACCGCTTTGTAGTTTCCAAAGGTTTCGACTTGGGCTTCTTGTTTACCGCCACCTGACCCGCTCTGGGCTAGTTTTACCTTTAGCGTTTCGTTTTCTTTTTGAAGCTGTCTCACTTGAGTGGAAAGTTGATCCACTTTTTCAATCGCACGTTCATCTTTCATCCCGAGTTTGCTTTCGAGACTTAAGAGTAAAGCATCTCTTTTAGAAAGATAATCAAAGGCCGAAGCGCTTGTGATGGCTTCGATTCTTCGCGTTCCACTTGCAACCGAAGTTTCGCTCAAGATTTTAAAAAGTCCAATCTCCGAGGTTTGACTCAGATGCGTTCCTCCGCAGAGTTCAACGCTAAAAGGCTTTTCTGTGCCACCCACTCTCACAACGCGAACTGTGTCGCCGTATTTTTCGTCAAAGAAAGCGAGCGCGCCACTTTTGATCGCGTCGTCGTATTTCATTTCTTGAGTTTGGACTTCGCTACCCGATTGGATCTCGTCGTTGACGAGCTTTTCAATTTTTTGCAGTTCTTCGGCCGAGACCGCGCGAGGAAAAGTAAAATCGAATCGCAGGCGCGTCGGATCCACAAGCGAGCCTGCCTGCTTCACTCGATCTCCCAGAACCGTGCGTAAAGCGGCATGCATCATATGAGTTGCGGTATGGTTAATCGCGGTAAATTTTCTTAAGTTTTTATCGACAGTTAGAGTGACGGCTTTCCCCGAAGTGAGTTGTCCTTCGTGAACGGAAATCTTATGGACAATCACTTTAGCAACTTTTGTCGTCGTTTCGATATGCGCTAAAGCGTCCTCTTGTTTCGCGGTCCCTTTATCTCCGACCTGCCCCCCACTTTCAGCGTAGAAGGGGGTTTTATCGAATACTGCAAAACCTTCCACTCCTTGAGAGAGTGAACGTACTTCGGTGCCTTTGGCATCGAAAAGGGCTTGGATATTCGCGTCGCATTTGAGTTTCGAATAGCCTTCGAATGTCGGGCTTAATTTTTTGGATTCTAAAACTTTTGTAATATTTTCGATGTACTCAGTGCCTCCCGCCGTCTTCCAAACGCTCTGGCTTTTTTGTTTTTCCATCAGCTCTGCGAAAGCTTTTTCGTCGACTGAAAGCGAGTGTTCCTTCGCAATCACTTCAACAAGATCAAAAGGAAAACCGAAAGTATCGTAGAGTTTAAACGCGATATCCCCGGGAATCGCGCTTGATTTTTTAGTCTTTGTTTTAGAAATCGCGTCTTCGAGAATTCCTAACCCGCGATGAATCGTTTCGTGGAATTTTGCTTCTTCTTCCTGGATGAGGGTTTCAATCAGCTTCTTGCTCGTCAAAATTTCGGGATAAGCACTTCCCAAAACTGCTTCGAGACTGGGGACAAGTGAATAGATAAAAGGCGCATCTTGTCCCAGTTTTTTGCCATGTCGAATCGCTCGACGTAAAATACGTCTCAAAACATACCCGCGACCTTCGTTGCTAGGAATCACTCCATCCGCAATCAAAAATGTGCTCGAACGCAAGTGATCGGCAATCACACGCATCGAAACATCTTCGTCGTTGTTTTTACCGTAAGTTTTTCCGACGCGTTTTGCGATGGCATGGAGAATCGGCAGAAAGAGATCGGTTTCATAGTTACTAAAAGCTCCGTTTAAAACGGCGGTGACTCGCTCTAGCCCTGCACCCGTATCGACGCTCGGTTTTGGGAGCGGGGTCATCTTGCCCGAGCTGTCGCGATTAAACTGCATGAAAACTAAATTCCAAATTTCAAGAAATCTTCCGCAGCCACAAGCCGGCGTACAGTCTTCTTTCCCGCAGCCGTTTTCTTTTCCCCAATCAAAATGGATTTCGGTACAAGGGCCGCAGGGACCGGTGTCTCCCATTGCCCAGAAATTATCTTTCTCTCCGAGTCGGTAGATCCAATCGGGACGAACCCCTTGGGCTTTCCAAAGTTCTAAAGCTTCATCGTCACTTTCGAATACCGTAATCCGAAGTTTTTCTTGGGGGATTTTCAGTTCTTTGAGGAGAAGTTCCCACGCCAAGGCGATGGCTTCTTTTTTAAAATAATCCCCGAACGAAAAGTTTCCGAGCATTTCAAAAAATGTGTGATGGCGGGGCGTGAAACCGACGTTTTCAAGATCGTTGTGCTTGCCACCTGCGCGCACGCATTTTTGCGAAGTCGTGGCTCTTTTATAGCCCGGATTTTGAAGTCCTAAGAAACAGTCTTTGAATTGAACCATTCCGGCATTCGTAAAAAGAAGGGTTGGATCGGCGGCGGGAATCAGCGAGCTACTTTTTACGCGGGTATGGCCGTGTTTTTCAAAAAATTTAAGGAATTTCTCTCTAATTTCAGAAGACTTCATGCGGCTAGTCTAACCGAATTCAGCTCCCTAAACCAGTGCTTCACTCAATTTCGACGTGTTGCGTCTTAAGAATTTGAAGCCCACGCGGGCGAGCTTTTAAACTCAATCGGAGTCTTTTGAAGTGGGTGAACAAAACTCAAAGAATAAGAATGCAAACAAAGAGGGGCTGAGACGGGATCATGGGTTTGAGTCGTCCCCAATTTTTGCCCGGCAAGATAAGTCTGTTCGCCCACGATAGGGAATCCAAGCTTCCACAGATGAATTCGGATCTGGTTTGTTCTTCCCGTTAAAGGACGTGCTTCAAGAAGAGTCGTTCCATCCGAATTTCTTTGAATCACTTTAAAGGAGGTGAATGCTGAACGGCCATTTTCATCAATATCGCGGGTGCCGAGAGCTTTAATTTCTTCTCCAATCGCGAGATCGCAACTGAATTCATCTTCTTTGGGATGACCTTGCACTTTTGCGAGATAAACTTTTTTGACTTCCCCGCGAGTAAATTGAGGCTGAAGAAGGCCCGCGTAGTGTTTTGAACGGGCGTAGACCATCACGCCCGAAGTATTGGCGTCTAGCCGATGGGCGTGGCGCGGAATCGAAGGTTTATAGACCTCATTCAAAAGGTACTGCAGAGTATTCCGATTAAATCTTCCGCTGGCATGGACAGAGATCGGAAGAGCACA
>CALCZU010000139.1 GCA_937903155.1 uncultured Bdellovibrionales bacterium | reverse complement strand
TTACTTGTCCGGCGTAGCCGAAGGCGGAGACGGAAGCTGCGGCGGTCCTGGAATAATAGATGGCAACGGCTCGATCCGCAGCGCCATGTCGATAGCTCCCGAAAAATCCTCTCTAATATAAGAGGATCCCACAATTTCGAATTTTTATGACCGAGCGGGAGTAAACAATCTTAATAAAGTCGAAAGAGTTCGTCGAATGCTTCGAATTTCAAGAGGTTCTTCTTTCCAAGCGAGAATAATCGAGCGGATTGCCTTAAACGTATCTGTCTTCTTTTGCTCGTTCGCAAGTCTTGTGTAAAGATTTGCAATTGCATGGCGACGAGTTTTGTTTGAAATCGAACCGAGTTTTTTGTGCTTATGCAACACTCTTAAGTCGCGTTCGAGTATCTTCGAGAAATTATCCGTTGCCTGATTTCCGTGATTTTTTCGATACCAACTATAAGTCTCAGGGACAAACTGAAAGCGGAGACCCTTATCGAGACAACGTAGCCAATAATCATGGTCTTCGCAGGATTGGATGAGTGGGTCGACGTCAAACCCCCCGACCCTTTTAACGACTTCTTTTCGGATCACAGCTCCTGAGGGCGCGATGAAGTTTCTTTCGAATAACCCTTCTGGGAAAACTTGTAGATCCTCTTGCGTAGGGCCCCACTGAATTAACTTCTCTTTTGTATGGTGGTCGAAAAACTGTACTGCCGAATAAGCGATGTCAGTCTTACTTGCTTCAAGGGCATTTACCATCGTTTCAAGATAAAGCGACTGCCAGATATCATCGCTGTCGAGAAATGCAAGGTAATCTCCTTGTGCATTTTCCATTGCGGTATTTCTCGAAGGACCCACGCCTCGGTTTTTTTCATGACGAACGAACTGAACTCTGTGTTTAGGATGCTTGGACGCGAATTCGGACACGATCTTCTCTGTCCCGTCGTTTGTCCCGTCTTCCACCACGACGACTTCCCAATTGGTGTAAGTTTGATTTGCAATCGAATCTAAAGTTTCGAGTATCAGGCCCGAAGCTTGGTACGCGGGAATGATGACGCTGACTTTTCCATTCATCGGAATTATTTCCCCGTTTGTTGAAACTGTTTTTGCGATTCGATAATCATTCCTCGAACTTCAGACGCGTACAGAAAATGCGGGAACCAATCACCCATTCCCGTCCATTTCAAAAGATGCGCTTTGACGGTTGCGACTCCCCACTGTCGGAATAAAGCTCTGGGGGCACCGAAAAGTTTTTTTCCTCCCGGAGGGCCGCTCACTCGAATATTTGTTCGACCTAAACCGACAAAGTAGCGTTTTACAAACTCAGTGCTCACTCTTTTTCGGGGAACGAAATGCTTTACTTTCGCGGCGGGCACCCAGACGCCATATTTTCCATGATTTTTCAGATTTTCGAGAAACATTGTTTCGTCGCCCAAAATGAGCTCGGTTCCAGCGGGCCCAAATTTGGCGTCGAATCTCCAATGGTCGAACACTTCTCGTCTAAAAATTAAATTTGCGCCGAATACTTGCTCGTTAGGAAGAAGCTTTCTTTCTTCAGTACCTAGGTTGCGAATCAGAATAGCGCCTTCGAGTAAATTTAAGTGCGAAACCACCCAAACGGGAGGATCAGCCTCGTACATCGGCGTAATCCGCCCCCCAAAGTAAGAGGCTTCAGGCCATCTTTGCGAAGCGGAGTAATAAGCTTCCAGCCAATCGGGAGCAACAACCGCATCGTGGTCGGTGAAAAGAATGAGTTCGCCTTGAGCCGCGTCAATGGCGCAGTTGCGCGCATGGGACAATCCTTGTTTGGATTCAAAAAGTTTTTTGAGTGGAAGCCTATCTAAGAAGCTATCAATGACTTCAGAAGTTTTATCAGTGCTATTATTGTCGACCACAATCATTTCAACTTCGACTCCGTCTGGAATCTTTAAAGCAAGAAATGAATTTAATGTATTTCGGAGAGATTCAGCCCAATTCCAAGTGCAAACCGCAATGGTGACTTTCATGCCGAAATTATAGCACAAAAAAAATCCCCACTTTTTTAACGAAAAAGTGGGGATTTCTTAAAGTCTTTTAAAAAGGGACTTCTTCATCGCCCATGACGGATTTTTCATCCACGTTGGATTCAAAACCAGGGGCTGGAGCAAAGTCAGTGGAATTATTCTGAGTGGAGTTCGACTTTTCGCCGGCACTTCCTAAAAACTGCACGGTCAATGCGACAATTTCAGTCGTATATTTCTTTTGTCCTTCTTTATCTACCCATTCACGGGTTTGAAGGCGGCCTTCGACATACGCTTGTCTACCTTTTGCAAGATACTGCCCGCAAAGTTCGCCTAATTTTCCCCAGGCGACAATGCGATGCCACTCTGTGCGTTCTTGTTTCTGTCCATTTTTATCGTTCCAGTTTTCACTGGTTGCCATCGTAAAGCTGGCAACTGCTCCGCCACTTTGGGTATAGCGGACTTCGGGATCTTTTCCGAGTCTTCCAATTAACAAAACCTTATTTACGCCAGCCATCTAATTCCTCCATCAAAATGATATGAATAGTCTTATAAGTGAGCCTTCTATTGAGTCAAGAACGTTAAGGGAGCGTAGATCAAATTGTAAGATTCGGGCTATAATCACCTTTATGAATATCAAAACGTCCTCTCGAAGAAATACCATCCTGATCGGCGACAAAACAACCACGCCCTTTCAACGCATCTCGGCAAAAGGGATCGACATGATGCTGACGATCGCACTTTATTTCGTAGGAAATGTCGTTTTCCCGTACCTCGGAATCATTTTAGCGACGCTCCTCTGTAGTTTTCAGGATTCTTTTGGAGTCGGTCAAAGTATTGGGAAGAAAATTATCGGATTGCGGGTCATTGACGATGTTTCTGGCGCGAGCTGCTCTCTCGAGAACTCGTTTTTTCGAAATCTACCGTTCGCGCTCATCCTATTTTTCTCTGGTTTTCCGGTCCTTTGGGGACTTTCTCTGATCCTCGTGGTCCCAACTATTCTGCTCGAAATCTACCTCGTTTATTCTCTGGATACCGGCGTCAGAGTAGGCGATATCATGGGTAACACACTAGTCACCGAGTATCATGAAGAGCAATGGGACGGTGCATAACCTTCAACCCGGCCATTCTGCTCCTGGGCTCGATTTTCTGACATGTTATTGATATAATAAAAAAGTTCCTATCACTCCATTTTTGCTTAATTTAGGCGCATTCAAATAAAAATTTACAAAACTCCTTCAAGGATTTCATTACATTCATGGATCTGACGTCATTATTCGCGCGTGAACTTATCGGCCTGGACATGGGCGTGTCCGGAATTAAAGTGGTCGAAATCAAAACGGGAAAAATCCCGCGGTTCGTCGCGTACAATCGCATTCCTTTACCGTGGGGAGCGATCTCTTCAGATGGCGAAATTCTCAATCGTGAAAAAGTCGTGGCAGCTTTGAAAAAACTTTTCAAGCCGGGGCATTTTTCGACGAAAAGTGTCGCGGTCGCCGCGTTCGGGAATTCTATCATCGTAAAAAAAATTACGGTTCCTCGGATGAGTCGTGAAGAATTGCAGCATCAGCTTTTCTGGGAAGCCGAGCAATATATCCCTTTTGACATCAATGACGTCAATTTAGACTTTGCGATCTTAGGCCCCTCAACAGGAGCTCAAGGAAAACCGCAAATGGAGATTTTACTCGTCGCCGCAAAAAAACAGTATATTCGAGACCTCTCGAGTGTGGTCGAAGAAGCTGGTTTAAAGCCAGTGCTGATCGATAGCCAGGCTTTTGCTTTAGGAAATGCGTTTGTCTTTAGCTATGGCGAAAAACTGAACGAAGGCGACCCAAGCCACGTGATCATCGATTTTGGCGCGGGCACGACCAAAGTCAGCGTCCTCGAAGGATCTAAAACCGTTTTTTGTCGCGAATTAAGGCAAGCCGGAATTACGTGCACAGAGTTTCTTTCTGAACGTCTGCAGATTTCGTTTTTAGAAGCTGAAATGCAAAAATTGACCCAACCGAATTCGGCGCAAGTAAAACCGATTCTGCAAGAATATGCCCATCTTCTCGTCGATGAGATTGCAAAGACAATTGATTATTACTTAGGGCAAGTGCGCGACCGTAGTATTCAAAAGATCTATATCTGCGGCGGCGGATCCTTTCTTCTCGGACTTGAAGCCGAACTGGCTGACAAGATGCCTTCGCCGATTGAACGCTTTGATTGCACTCGCCATCTCGCCGGTACCGGCGAAAAAATGAATAAGAAAATGCTCGAAGAAATGAATCTCTTGGGAGCCGTCTCCATTGGTCTCGCGATCCGAAAACAAGGGGATACACTTTGATAAAAATCGATCTCAGCAAAGACGAAAATAATCAAAGCCCGAGTAGGTTCGCGGTTTTGACGAAATGGCTTTCAAAGTTTTCAAAAAAGAAGAGCGAGAAATCTTTTGAGCCTATCGGAATTGTAGTGATCGTCGTCGGTGCACTGATCGCGTGCGGGCCTTATTTTTACGTTCAAAACTTCAAAGAACAAGCGATCTTGTCCCATCAAAAAACATTAAAGGCCACTTCAGTTAAAATTGAACACATCCAACACGAACTTTCGAAGTTTTCATCTTATGAAGCCGAAATGAAAAGCTACGAAGAGCAAAAGGTGAGAATCGTCTCCCGAATTGAAACCGTGAATCAGCTTCTAAAAACTCGCAGCGCTCCCGTAAATCTTTTGGATGCGATTGGGCAAGCTTTACCTCAGAGAACTTGGATCAGTGCTTTAGATTTTACTTCCGGGACGACGCCTCATATCGGAATTTCGGGAAAAGCTTTTGCGAACGAAGATATCTCTGATTTCTTAGATCGAATTACAGAGTCCATCTATCTAAAAGATGTAAATCTGGAAAACATGATCCCCATTAAAGCTGACAATAATGGCGAATATAAATCTTTTGAGATCTCGGCAATTCCTAGAGAAACGGCTTCTGCGGTCGGAACGAAAACGACGCCTCCGAAAACTCCGCCTCAGGCGGTGAATCCTGCGGCGACCGACTCAAAGGAGGGGAAATGAAGCAGGCGTTTAAAATATTTACTCTCCTCATCGTCTCCGGCTGCTTCTATTCTGGATATGACTTTTATAATTTTTACTCCGAGGACTTGCCAAAAATGAAGGTCGAGCAGGATGCGAAAGCCCGAGAGCTTGCGAGTGTTCAGGCAGAGCTTGTCCATTTTCAATCGTTTGTGAAAAACATCGAGTCTGTGAAACACGAACTGAAGGAATTGAACCTTCAGTTGGAGTCAGCACTTGAAAGCATGCCTCGCACTTTAAACCTCTCTGGACTTTTGCGAAATCTCACTCAAATTGCCGATAACTCGGGAGTCGAAGTTCAAGCGTTTAAACCCCGTAAAGTCGAAGAAAAAGAAGAGAATAAATTCTACAGCACGATTTCTATCGACTGCCAGATGAAGGGTAGCTTCACCCGAATGCTCGTCTTTTTTGACCAAGTCAGTCGTCTCAAAAGAATCTTAAACGTCGACGCTATCAAAATGAGAGTTCCGCAAGAACGGCTCGCACGCTCGAGCGGCGTCAACGCGGAAATCGACTTAACTTTAAAGGCCTATCGATTCACAGAATGAAAACGACTCAGACATTTTACTTTTTCTGTTTTTTCTCAACGCTACTTTTGCACGCCGAAAATAAAGAAAAAACCGTCATCTATTCGCCTATCGGAAAAAGAGATCCCTTCCGTGCGCCCCTTCCCAATCAAATCACTCGCGATCCCTCAGCCGTCGGCCCTCTCGAAAAGTTCAGCATGGAACAACTGCAATTAAAAGCAATTCTCAGGGGCGGTGGAAAAAACCGTGTGATGTTTGAAGATCCCGAAGGTAAGACCCACATCCTTTTCGAGGGAGAGACAGTGGGAAGAGAAAGAGCGCTTGTCAGTCGGATTTTGAACACCGGTATCATCGTGACGAAAAAAACAGTGAACTATTTGGGCGTCGACAGCATCAGCGAGGAAGTCATTTCGCTTCCTAATGACGAACTCGACCTCTACGGAAAGAAAAAATCACAATGAAACATTTCAAAACGAGTAAAAGAGTCGCTCTCGGTTTTATCTTATTTAGCTGCGGAATTGCGGCTCTTTTCCCAAAAACTCTTACAGCCGAACGAAAAGCACTTCCCGATCTCGAAGACGATACTTTATCTGAACTCGAATCCTCCATTAGCGATGAGCGCATCGGCTCGGAAGGGAATTCAAAGTCTGAGGTCTCTGATATTTCCTCAGACGATATGTTGTTTTTAAATCAGGAGGAGAAGCGTGTCCCAGTCAGTGGAAACTCGAGCGTTATCCAAGAGAAACCAAGACCGAGACCGGTCGTAGAAGCCGTTCCGGCTCCCATCGCGCCCCGGCCCGCGACTGCTGAAAAAAGCTATGCGACTCCCTCTCAGGCAGAATCAACGCTTCTTAACGAGGAAAATATTTACTCAGGCAAAGCCGTTTATACCGGTAAACCCATCGAGCTTTTAGAATTAAAAGACACAGACATTCGAGATGCCTTAAGATTGATTGGAAAATATTCCGGCTACAATATGGTTATTGGCGAAGATGTTTCAGGTAAAGTTGGCGCTTTATCTTTAAGTAAAATTCCTTGGGATCAAGCTTTCTCTCTTGTTTTGCAAAGTAAGAAACTCAGCTACGTTAAAGAGGGCAATGTTTTAAGAGTTGCCACAATGAATACTTTAAAAGCTGAAAAAGAAGAAGCGGCAGCGGCAGAATTGTCGCGAGTGCGCGTCGAACCTTTAAAGACGATGTTGATACCGATTAGCTACGCGAAGGCAAGTGAGTTGTCTCCTCGTGCAAAAGCGTTTTTATCGGAACGCGGAAACATCGACGTCGATGACCGTTCGAATACCGTCGTCGTCCGCGATGTCGATAAAGTTTTGCAGCGAGTAAAAAAGCTTCTAACTGTTTTAGATACGCAGCCTCCAAGCGTCAGCATTACGGCGAAAGTGATGGAGATGAGTGAAACGTTGACGCGAAAATTCGGATTTAATCTTCTCAATTTCAATTTGCATCCCACGAGCGGAGTCAGTTTCGATCAAACTTTTACGCCGAGCCTTGAATCGGGTCGCGCTCTTTTAATCCGCGCAGAAAATTTCGCAAACCTTGAGGCTCAGTTTCAACTTTCAGAACTCGATCGTGACGTCAAAGTGCTTGCGAGTCCTTCGATGTCCGTGAATCAGAATTCGAAAGGGACCATTCGACACAACGTGAGTTTCATTCGCCTGGTGAGCGGAGGCGTCGTGAATGGGCAACAACAACCGAGTCAGTTTCAGTCGGTTAACGCGGAGCTTTTAATGGAAGCGACGCCCGTCGTCGCAAGCGACGGTTCGATCTCAATTACTTTGCATGTCAAAAATGACGTGCCGACGGGAGATTTTGGAGGATCGACGGGTCAAGTAGATACCCGAGATATCAATACCAGTTTATTATTATCTAGTGGGGATACTGCGGTTATCGGCGGTATCTTTAAGAACACCGTCAGTAACACTCTGACCGGCGTTCCTGTTTTGATGCACATTCCTATTCTCGGTTCGCTTTTTTCGGGACGGAGCAAGGAAGTGTCTCGCAGTGAGATCTTAATTTTCTTAACGGCAAAGATTACCAATGCCGCAGAAGTTTTTAACAAGGCTTTGTAAACGGTTTAAAGGGGGAAATAATGGAACTGCACGAATTTTTCCAATGGACATTGAATTTCTTTTTTATCGGCGTAGCGGCATTCTTTTGGAATGATCGCAGAAAACCAAAACTCCAAGCGCAGAGTCGTTTACCGTCGCTCCATGACGAAAAAGCAAAAACGTTGATCCATACTTTGGAAAAACTCGAAGCAGAGGCCGCGTTAAAATTGAAGAGCGCCAGCGATCAATGGGACACTCAGATCGCAACGTGTAAAAGACAATTGATTGAAGAAACGCGTCAGCTAAAACAAAATTGGCAACTCGAGATGCAAAATATTTTGCAGGATTGCGTAAAAGATATTGAGCAAATGAAAAAGCAATGGCACGCCGATAGAATTGATTCTCGCGTGCATTTCGAACAGACAATGAATCGTCTAAAAACTTTGTGTAATGAAGCGCAACGTCTTATTCAAAATGCGAAGGCTCTCGAGTTTTCTGAAAACCCGAGTCATGAAGAAAAAGAAATCAAAGAAGCACTCGCTTCTCTCGATGAAAATCCCATCCCCACCGTCCGCGAGCTCGAAGATGCTAGATTGCGTCTAAAACGAGAGTCCACCCTCGATCTCAAAAGCGTTCTGAACGAACAGCTTTCATGATAAGTAATTAAAATTATTAAACAATAATCAAATTTTACTTTTATTTATCGACTTGATCTCATTCTTTTTTTTTCCGTAGCAATAATAGTTGACAGTAAGGGTCACAAGGCCAAAAATACTTTTATTCGGTTAATCATAAAAGCTGAGCTGGGCTGCTAACCTAGTAAGTTTTAAGGGTTAACTGGATGGGGGTTGGGAATAAGCGTCATTTCCTCCACTAATCCTAAAGTTGTTTGTAAAAAAACGACTTTTTTTGCGGTGTGTCGCTTTGAATTTAGAGAAAGATTGTGTAAGACATCATCTTTGGGTTCTAGGGAGCATTTCGGGGGTTAGAGTGAAGAATAGGATGTTTACCCAACGTATGAAACAAAAACCGATAAATAACCTTTCAGGTTGGGGGTAAAAATGGAGAAGGCTAAGATCATTAAGCGGTATCAAAACCGGAAACTCTACGATACGGACGCAAGTTGCTACGTAACGTTGGACGAAATAGCGGAAATGATCCAACAGGGCGAAGAAGTCACTGTCGTGGATAACCGCAATCAAAAAGATATTACAGCTGCGACATTAACGCAGATCATTTTTGAAAAACAGAAACGCTCTGAAGCTCCAGTGCCGATTGCTACGCTCAGACACATCATCCAAACCGGAGATGGTTCTTTCAGCGCATTTTTAGCGAAGTCGCAAGACGGCGGACAGCTCGAAGTGGTGCGTTCTTTGGAAAATCAAGTGAAAGACTTGAACGCCAAAATTGAGGCTCTCGAAAAGAGAAATACTGTGGGTGGAACTCCCATGGCTCAACCTGCAGCGAAGAACGTAGAAGCCTAAGAATTAATTAGCTTTTTCCATGGAATCTCCAATGCTTGATTACAAGCTTGGAGGTTCTCTGTGAAACTGCGATAATAGAGATTGGCTCCCCTGTCTGGCGCGTGAGCGAGAATAATTCTTACCTTACAAGTTCTTAACCGGGGGCTTTCTCTTGTCGTGGTGTGCATGCCTACTTGATAGGAAGCCTAAAGCGGCAAAAAGGCTACCACTTAATTTCAAGGTTAAGGATTTTCTTAATTTTCACGGCCTGATGATGGGGGAGCTACTTTTTCTAAAATGGAAAGAGTGTTGGACTGCCTATGTTTACCACAGACGGAACGATTAAATGGATTGAGAGCCTGGCAGAGCAGGAATCCCTGATACATCAGGGTGAAAAGGCCAGTCTCGATATCTTTGCTGCAAAAGATGAAGTTCTCCAGTACGAGACCACTTCTTTCTTAAGAAAACTCCAATCTTATTTTGAGTCTCTGACTCGAGTCTTTAACGGTCGGCTGATGCATTCGGCCTCGGCACTCGAAATGATTAAGGATCAGGAGCCTTCAGGCACCTTTTCAGTCCAAAGGAATGAGATGCGACTGACGGTGACCCAGTCAAAACCAGGCACTATTCAGTTTTTATGCGATAAAATTTCGCGAGATCACCTCTTAAATCAGGGATCAAGTCGCATATTTTCGGGAATTGTGGAGGCCGATTTCCTCCATTTCAACGAAATTGCCTGGCAATTTCTCGGAAGTTCCGTCGATGCCGAAAAACTCGCCTGCCACTATCTGACCGAATTTTTGCAAGTCAGCCGCAGCTCTCATTTGAATTAAAGCAGTCATTGCGAGGAGGCGTTAGCCGACGAAGCAATCTCGTTGCATAAAGAAGAACGTCGTTTTGCATCGAGATTAGTTCGCTGCGCTCCGCTCCGCTCGCAATGACTGCTTTTTAAATATAAAATCTTTAATTCTAGGAGAAAATCAATGCGTTCAGCTTTTCACGTTCTCATTTGCGGATTCATTGCTTCCAAGTCTCTCTCCGCAGACGAAATAGCCGATCTCACCGTGGCTTTGAGAAGTCAGTCAGAACCTGCTCGCCTCGCAGCGGTTGCGAAACTGGCGGACAAAGCTAAAACAAAAAAATTTCCAGATGATACACTCAAATTATTAGTCCAGAAAACTCGCACCACAAGTTCATTAGAATTGGCCACGAAGGCCACCGAGATACTTGCAAACTACGCTGAGACGCACCGATTTTCGTCTGAAATCATCTCCGAGATCTCCAATGTATTTGGTCACAAACAATCTTCAGGACTCAGAAACGCAACGAAACTTTTGGCGACCATCAGCAAAAAACAGACTCTTCCAGACTCCATTCTTTTCACAATGAGTATCCATACGGAGCAGGGAGATGCTTTATTACGGGCAGATATCGTAGCCGCGATTGGGGAAATTTCGGCTCACCAAAAGATTCCCAATTCGGTTTTGAATTTGCTCATCGCCGATCTCCGGGCAAAAGACCCGGAGATCCGTCAAGAAGCGATGGAGACTCTGGCAACGATCGACCGGCGCCATTCTTTATCCTTGGAAATGACTGAGGCGATCGCAAAAAATCTTTCACGGCCCGTCTTAGACAACGAATTGTATTCCTGGATTACTCAGTTTTTGGTGGTAAAAAGCAAGAAAACACAGCTACCTCGGCCAGTTTTAGATTACCTGATGTCAGTTCTTCAGGGTAAGGACTTCGATCGCCGACGGGAAACGATACCGGCATTGGCGAAAATTTTTCAGAATCAGATGATTGATAATAAAGATGTAATTCAGTTGATAGGGCAGCTTACTTCGGAGGCGTCCACCGAAGCAAATGCCGCTCTTCGCGCCCTCTCAGATCATCAGGGACTTCATTCCGGATTGGTTACCGCCATTGCAAAAAGACTTGAGGTTCAGCGCGTTCCACATGAAACGCAAATTCGCATTCTTGAACTTCTGCATTTTTTGGGAAAGAAGGATCCGCTTCCGAAAGCCGCTCTCGAAGCGCTGCGAGGTGCCAGCAAAAGCCGTATCAAGGCAATACGAGAGGTGGCCTCATCCATCTTGACGGACTTAGAGGAAAATCCTCACCCGCCACTTCCTGATCTCACAACGCTACTAAAAAGAATTCAAAGTTCTCATTCCGAGGTGCGACTAAGAAGTCTGAAAGAGCTAGAAGATATTGCGTCTGAATACATTCTTCCTCAAGATGCCTTAGATCTGCTTCAAGATAAATTGGAAGGCAAAATTGAAAGCACCAAAGTCGCTAGTTTAAAAGTTTTAGCGAGAGCCTCTACGAAGAGGCAATTGTCACCTTCGATGTTACGTTCCGTTGTAAAATTGACAAACCAGTACGATCGTGACGTCCGCACATCTGCCTTAGAGGTGCTAGTTTCCCTTCCGGTGAAGACCCCTTTCCACGATTCGATTTTTGGGTGGATTGAAACAACAATCGCAGAAGACCGCCGCCATTTCCCTGAAACATTAAAAGCGTGGGGTGAAATAGCCAGGCGGCAGCCGCTCCCCGAATCGTTGATGTGGGGTCTAATCGACCGGGTAAAAAAGGATCCAAACATCGTTAGCGAAGTACTCAATAAGTCGTCAAGCGTCTCCGATTTTTTTCAGCGCAGTGGAATACTTCTGCTAAAAGGACAGCTTCAGATAAGCGATGTTCTTCGTCTGAGATCTAAACTCGAAGCCAAGGTGTGTGCCCCGCGACTCAGCGGGTTGGCTAAACCTGCTTTTTAGTGTTTCTTCTTTAAAGATTCGAGGCTATTGAGGGTTCGTTCAATCTGGGCTTGGGCCGCAGAAGAGGATTCAAAACAGGCGTTACATCAGGGGAGAAAAGAGACGCATTGCGTTTTCTAAGATCTTTTCTCGTGTCGATCGCTTCTCAAATTCTTCTAAATGGATCTGTTTTGAATCTTGAAAATCATTTTCAAAGAGATGGTCGGCTTGTTTTGAAAGGGATCGGCTATGAATGAGCAAGTTGATCTCGAAGTTCAGTTTAAAACTTCGTGTGTCCATATTTGCCGAGCCAACGAGTGTCCATTTTTTATCAACGGTCATGAGCTTCGCGTGGAGGATGCGAGGAAGATACTCGTGAATCTCAACTCCAGTTTTTAAGAAAAAATCATAGAATGACCTTGAAGCGAGTTGGACAAAGGGAGCGTCACTTTTGGAGGGGAGAATGAGTTCAACATTCACTCCCTTCAACGCCGCAATGGTTAATGCAGATCGCATCGATTCGTCAGGGATGAAGTAAGGGGTCGTCATCAAAATTTCTTCTTCTGCCGAATGCAAAATCATTAAGATCACTTGGTGGAGCGAATGGAATTCGGAGTCGGGACCGCTTTCTAAAACCTGAATAATGGCGTCTCCGCCTGATTTCGGAGGTGGGTAGTATTTGCTTAAAAAAAGATCTTCGTCGGTTGTAAAGTGCCAGTCTTTACTAAAAACGTCCTGAAGTTGGAGAACGGCAGGTCCTTCGACCAAAATCGTATAGTCGTGCCACCGGGCGGGATCAAGTCCTCCTAAGTATTGCTTTCCGATATTGGTTCCGCCGGTGAACGCCTTTTCTCCGTCGACAACGAGAATTTTTCTGTGGTTTCTGAAATTGAGGTTAAAGCGTTGGTAGACAGCGGAGAGGGGAAGAAAACCTGCTATTTGGATCCCATTTTCGGTGAGTTTTCGAAAGTAGATTTTTTTGAGAGAAAGAGATCCGAGCGCGTCGTAGAGAACTCTCACTTCAACGCCCCTTTTTCGCGCTTCAATCAAACTGTCAAAGATTTGGGCTGTGACTTCATCCGAAGCGATAATGTAATACTCAAGATGGATGAAATGTTTTGCGCTCTTAATTGCATTCTGCATTTCTTGAAGAGCGGCTTTGGAATCTGGCAGGATGACGACCTTATTTCCAACCGTCGCTTCGTAGTCTGAAACCGTTGACGCAAATTTCAACGTTCTCTTTTCCTTTTCAGAGAGATCGACCGGAAGCTCGGAAGCTTTTGCACTGATTAAGTGCGGAGCTTCGGAAAGTTCCCGTACAATTTTCTCACGCCTTTTCAAAGCTCGCCGGGCAAGTTGCGGAGGGCCGATGAGTAGGTACATGAATGGTCCGATAAATGGTACGAAAGAAACAAAGAAAAGCCAGCTCACGGTTGAGGCCGGTTCTCTTTTGTAAGTTAGAAGATGAGCCGTTGCCCAGAGAACGCCTGCCAACCAAAGTGCGAGAAAAAAGTAGATCACACTTAGGAGCGTAGCAGGGTGGTGAGGCTTTGTCAGATGTGTTTGTTTTTTGGACTTTGCCGTCTGAAAAGCAGAACTTCAAAAAGACATCAAGGCACGAAAACCCCTGGCCCTGCCTTGCAAGAGTCAGGAGGAGGAGGGTCGTCATGATTCAAAATAGAAAAGGGCAGGGGCTCATCGAATATCTGATCTTGGTGTGTCTTGTCGCGGTAGCCGCGATCTCAATCGTCAGTGTCGTTGGAACTAACGTTCGCGAGCGGTATGGAAATGTCTCAAAAGCACTTCAGGGAACGGGCGGAGCCGCAGCACCTATATCTGATTACGAGAATTCGGCCGTCCAGTCGCGAGGATTTAGCGATTTCATGGAGAGCGCGAAAAAATAATGGTTCGAAAAACCTGCAATCGCGGGAGCGTTCTGATGGAGGGGGTTTTGGTGATTTTTATTCTCGTTTTTACAACTCTTCTCAACCTCGAACTTCTTCGGCGTGCCTATTACGAAGTGCTTTTGCACCACGCCGTTTTTATCCGCGCGAGAGACAGTGTGATGGGAGTGGAAGCTTATCGCTCGAGGCAGAAGATCTGTAAGCTTTTCAGGGAGGCGATGGGAGATGAGGGAAGTCGTCTTTGCCAAACGCTCGAACTCTCTGTTCGGACCGGATATTCGTATGGCGGAAATGGAAACGTGGCGAAAGTCTATGTGAAATACCCGCTCTTTATCCGTGTGGAAAAAGAGGATTCAAAAACAGGAAGTAGAAACGTGCAATCGAATATGGAGATCACTCGGACATGTCTTTACCCTACCTCATGGTTTTGATGGCAACGATTGGACTTGGGCCCACACTTCTGATGGAAATTTATTTACCAGCAAAAGATTGGGAGACTCAGCAAATTGCCGTCGATAATGCGGCGACCGTGATGGCGAAAGGAGACCGGGAACTCTTTAATGAACTAATTGCTTTCAACAAAACGATGAAAATTCTAGATAGCGCTCATGACGGTTTTCACCTTTGTAAGAACAGTCCGCCTCCAGCGGGCCCCGCCTGTAAGAGTGCTGATGCTCTAGCGGAAGTAAAAATTCGGGCGGCACATACTTTGGCTTTAAATGCGGCTCGTGCAAAGTGGCTCGCAAATACCGCCGCGGGGCTTCGGGAACTGGGGAAGCTTGAAACAAACTTTATCCAATGGGAGCGAAGCGAACTTGCTCCCATCCATTCTGAAATCTGCAAAGTGTGTGGCTTACAAACGACGATTGAAATCGATAAAGCACCTGTCGTGACTTTTATTCGAGCGGATTCAAAAGTTCCCATCGGGGTTTTGAGCGAAGTGGGAGGAAAAACTCTCAATGGGTCTTCGAAGTGGAATTACAAATTGAAGACGGGAGAAGAACGTTTGTGAGAAATCGAAAAGGGACAGCGCTCATTGAAATCGTCTTGATCTTAGAAGTGTTATTTCTTGCGATTTACGGTGAGCAACTTTGTATCTGGTCGATGCGTTATGGAAAAAACGGCTTTATTCCGCTCCAGAAAAAGAGAGTGGCTTATGACGGGGAAAGACAATGAGAGAAAAATTAAAAAGCTGGATCCACGCCGCAAAAAAATTAAATGATGGAAAGCCGCCTTATCTGATTTTGGCAATCGGCTGCATCGTCGGTCTTACGGTAACATTCGAAGCGTATTTTTTGATTGGAAAAAGTAATCCAACGATTTCAACTCCCCGCTATCTGATCGCCGTCCGCGAGGTCGGGGTAGGGAGGACGGTGACTCCCATCGATTTTGATTTGATTCTTCAAACCGATGTTAAAAATCCCCCCAAAGGTGCCGTGTCAGATCAGTATTTAGACAAGTTGAGAGGCGCAAAAATAAAAATTTCGATTAAGTCCCGAGAGATTTTAACGTGGGACCATGTAGCGGCTCGAAATGACGTCGCTGGTAGTATTCCAAAAGGTTTGAGAGCCTACTCCCTGATGTTGCAATCAACAGTTCCTCTCATGGGCGGCGACTATGTCGACGTCATGGCAAGCCCCAAAGGAAAATCAACGGGTTCGGTTTTACTCTTAGACAAAGTCCTTGTGGTGGAAAGCGTCAAAGAGAGGGACCAAAGCCAGATTCTATTGGCGATTTCTCCTCAGGACGTTCCCGCATTGGATAGGGCGCGGGAAGTGGGAGAAATCCGACTCGTTCTAAGAAATCCTGAAGATACGGCGAAAAAAGGTCGTCGAGATTCAAATTTTTTGAATCAGAAAAAAAGGGTGGAAATATCCGAGGGGTAGTATGGAAAAACTAACGGCGCTTCTTCTTCTGTTTTCTTTTACCGTTGATCTTCTCTTTCCGGCTTTTGTATTCGCAGAGCGCGAATCGCGTCGGCATTTCACGGTAGCCCTGATGGGAAAACCGACTCAAAAAGAATCCCAAGCCTTTCGCACTCTCTCGAAGCGTATCCAGACTTGGATGGAAAACGGACCTTACGGGGGATGTGAGAGTAGACATCTACGGAGGCAGTATTTCAAATAACGAAATAGAGTGGGAAAAGTTAAAAACTCAGTTAGACGAACTGACTCGCAAGCTAAGACGAGCCGTATTGGAAGGGAGTGACAAAAACAGGGGAGAAAAAACTCTAAAAGAGATCAAAACGCTGAGGAAGAAAATGAATCTCATTGGACGATTTGGTGAAAGTCTCCAGAGATCCTATCTGGCTGAGGCGGCTTACTGCTGGAAAAATGAAAAATTTTCTGAAAGCGAAGCGGCTTTGAGAAAGGCGATCGAACTAAATCCTTTGGGAAAGCCTGAGCTAAACGACTGGGATAATTTTGCAGCGAGTTTCAGTACGTTTGCATTTGAAAAAGAAATTGCTCGAGTCTACCAAAAATCGAAAGGGTTTTGCGATACAACTCTTTCGATTGCGCATAAAAACGTAAATCTTCAAGTGAACGGCTTCGAACTGAAAGAGAAAAGAAGGTTGAAGCTTGCGGTTCAAGCGATGCATCTGCTGGTGGCTCGGGATTCTTTGGGACAGATGCAAGAAGTCGTTCTGCATTGTCCTAAAAAGTCGAATAAAAGTCTTGTGATTGATCTGAGTAAGAACGGTGGTGTTCGCTCCGAGCTCAGTCTTGAGGAGATCCAACGCGGCTCAAATGTGAATGGAGTTTTCGTTTTAAAGTTTAAAAAAGAGGTTCTCGAACTTGCATTTTTTTCACAGAAAGGTGGACTCTCACCCCTCGTTCTTGAAAAGAAAGTGTCTGTACAGGACGTTCTCCTCGGATCTCAAGACCTCAAACTTCCTTTGGACTACGCTACATTTAATTCCATTTTGGTTCAGCATTTAGGACCTCGGTCTGTGAATTCATTCCCTACTAACCCCGTTCTTGCAAACTCCGAAGAGAAGTTTAGAAATCCACGTAAGCAATGGTACAATAATCCCATCGTCTGGGGCATTGTGGGTGGACTCGCGGTGGGGGCAGCCACAACTTATATTTTTACGAAAGAGGGAGAGTCGTCTCACCCTCAGGCCTCCGTTAAAGTCGATTTGAACTGAGTTTCGATACGATGAAGAGCGAAAAATTTTTAGTCGAGTGGGTCAGTCAATTCTCGAATCGGCCCGTCGTGTTTTTTTTGGTTTGGGGCGCGATCGTCTTTTTCTTTATTTATCTTTTTTGGAGTCTTCAGAAAAAAAACAACACCCGCTACTTCAGAGAAGATTTAGGATTACCGAAAAAGAAGGATCTTTCCGTCCGTAAAGAAGAAGTACTTCCTAAAAAAGAGCGATAACTGTTATTTTGGAAACTCTTGTCATTGCGAGCGTGCGCAGCACGCGCGGCAACCTTTGTACGCTGAGCTCGGAGGGTTGCCGCGCGTGCTGCGCACGCTCGCAATGACAAGGATTTTTAATTTACTGCTGGGGACTAAAATTCGTCGTCGTCGCTGTCGACAGGAATTTCGACTTCGACATCATCCGACAAGTCTTCGGTACTTTCAAAAACATCGAGTTCTACCGTGCCTTCATCACCCGCTAAGATCGCATCCGTCGTTTTATCGACGGCTTTTTTCTTCGGCTCTGGCGCTCGTGGAAGAGAGGGCATTGCAGCTTCGGGATCCACTTCAGTGCCGCATTTGGGACAAAGAATTGGACTTCTCGCAAAATCATAAAATTTTGTGGAACACTTTGGACAACCTCTTTTCACTCCAAGAGTTGCTGGAGGAGTTGTCGCTTGGGGGGAACTAGAGGTTTTCGTTTTCATTTCTTTGGTCGTTTTAGGAGTGGCTTTCACTTCTTTTAAAGAGGGCTTTTTGGTCTCTTTCGTCTTTTCTTTTGCAGAAGACTTAACGGGTTCTTTCTTTGAGGTGGCGCGTTTCATCGGTTTTGTTTTTCCTGAGCTTGCTCGTTTCATTGTCATGTCTCTTCAATTCGCGACCCCTTCTAACCACAAAGCCTAGGGTCGTCAAGGTTTAGAGTATAATTAATTAATTCAACAGGTTAAACATCCAAATGAAAAGAAGTTAATTCGACAAATTTTCGATATCGATCGTCAATCATCTCTTTAGTGAGCGACGTCAGGTTTTTGCACCCGAAATCCTGAACAATAAAAGAGGCCATAACACTTCCATAAACAATCGCTTTTCTCAAAATATAGCGAGAAAGCGAAAAATCGGTCTGGGAAGCTAAAAAGCCCATGAAACCTCCGGCAAAAGAGTCTCCAGCCCCTGTGGGGTCTTTGACTTCCGCGAGCGGAAGGCCAGGAAGGCTGAAAATATCGCCGTGGTCAAATAAGATTGCGCCATACTCCCCGCGCTTCACGACGAGGATTTGAGGCCCCCAAGCGCGCATTTGGCGTGCGGCCATCGAAATATTCTGCTGCTGGGTTAACTGTCGTAACTCCGCTTCATTGATGATCACCGCATTTGCTTTAGAAATGACTTTAAGCAATGCCTCTTTTTGGCTCTCAATCCAAAAATTCATGGTGTCTAACGCCACAAATTTCGGGTTTTTGACCTGGGACAGGACACTGTCTTGCAAACTGGGGAGGATATTTCCTAAAAAAACAAATTCAGAATCTTTATACGTTTGAGGGACTTCTGCAGAGAAATTCTCAAAGACATTTAGATGTGTCGCGAGCGTTTTCGCTTCGTTCAAATCGTAACCGTATTTTCCGGCCCAATGAAACGTATTGCCTTTTTCTTTGCGAATCCCAGTCGTATCGATGGAACGCTTCGAGAGCATGCTCAAGTGACTCTCGGGAAAATCTTCTCCGACGACGCTAATGCATCTGACGGGTGCGAAATAAGAGGCCGAAAGGGAGAAATGGTTGACCGAGCCCCCGATGACTTTTTCCTCTTTGCCAAACGGCGTTTCGATAGAGTCAAAAGCCATTGAGCCAACTGCAATAATAGATGCCATAAGTGATGAAGTCCCTTCGGTTGTTTTTATTCGGGTAATACAAATTGGAAGAAGAGTGTTCTCCCTTTTCGTTTTGCTTCCATATAGATTCGTTTTGAGCCCGTGACAAGTTTCTTATACGCGGCAACGCTATTCACCGGCTGACGGTTGATGCGGACGATAAGGTCGCCCACTTCCATTCCCAGCATTTGCTCACCTAAAGATCCGGGAGTGATTGCTTCAACGACAACTCCTTCTTTGCCTTTTGCCGGTCCAATCACAAGACCAAGTTTGTCGGGTTCTTCGTCTTTGGAATTGGAACTAGATTTTGGATTTTTGTCTAAATCGTCTGGAACATCGCCGATTTTTACGGTGACGTTTCGAGTCTTTTTATCGCCATAGTTTAAAAGTTTGAGCTTGGTTTTGTCGCCCGGTTTAAACGAAGAAATTCGGTTCTGAAGTTGGTTGACGTCTTTTACGGCTTTTCCGTCGACTTCAATCACAATATCGCCACCCTGAATCCCGGCATTGGCAGCAGGACTGCCTTCAATGACTTCGCGGATGCCGACTCCCTCTTTGATTCCCATTTCTTTGGCGAGTTCAGAGTCTAGGGGCTGGATGTAAACACCTAACCAACCGCGAGTGATTTTCCCATCGCTCACAAGCTTAGATTGGATATCCTTTGCAAGATTGGATGGAATTGCGAAACCAATCCCCATGTAACCGCCGCTGCGAGTGTAAATCGCCGTGTTAATTCCGATGACTTTTCCGTCGACATCGCACAACGGTCCGCCGGAGTTTCCAGGGTTAATTGCTGCATCCGTTTGGATGAGATCTCCGCCGTACTCCGCACCCAATCCCATCGAATTACGTCCCTTGGCGCTCACAATTCCGACCGTCACCGACTGATCCAGTGCGAACGGACTTCCAATCGCGATTGCCCAATCTCCGACTTCTGCCGAATCTGAATCTCCCCATTCTGCGAAGGGAAGTTCTTTCTGACCTTCAACGCGCAATACGGCTAAATCTGTTTTGGGATCGGTTCCGACCACTTTAGCTTTAAATTCTGTTTTATTGTCAGAAAGGCGAATCATGATTTCACTCGCGCCTTCGACGACGTGGTTGTTCGTGACCACAATCCCTTTTTTATCGACGATTACGCCCGAACCGAGACTCTTTTGAGGCCCTTCAGGTTGTTGTTGAAAACCATGGGGCATTCCGAAACGCTCGAAAAAATCAGAAAAAGGATCTCCGCCACCCCCGCCGAAAGGGCCTTCCTCTTCTTCGGGGGAGGGTTGTTGCCGTTTTCCTTTAAAAGGATTTCTTTTGCCCTTTTTCGGAGCAACGCCTTTGGTCGCCGTAATATTGACGACTGCAGGGCCTACTTTTTTGGCAACGTTTCTAAAACTTTCCGAAGTTTTTCGGAGCTGAGAGGCACCGCTATCTCCGCCTGTGGGAGCGGGGGATTTGGTATCCGCTTGAGCGGGATTGTCTAAGATATTGGAGGAGGTCGTCCGTCCTTTAAAAGACTGGTACATGAATTGAGCTCCCGCAAACATTAAGACGCTTGCGATCGCTGCGAATAAACCAACTAAAAGATAAGGAATAAAACGAGTGGGTTTAGATTTGTGTTCTGACATGGAACTCCTTCAAACTACTTTACCTTTGTCCAACGGCCGCATTTTTTGCGCGAGCCGGTGAGAAAATAATCTCGTCTTCTTTGCTCATTGAAGCTTCGATTTCGTCCCCACTTTTAAACCGACCCTCCAGAATTTCTATCGAGAGCGGATTTAAAATCAGTTCGGTCACAAGTCGCTTCAACGGCCGAGCTCCGTACACGGGGTCGTACCCTCTGCGTGCAAGTAACTCTTTTACTTTTCGGTCAACAACCATACTGAGATTTTTTGCCTGAAGCAACTCTTTTACCGACTCTAACTGGATGTCCACAATATGCGTCAGTTGACCTTCGGTGAGAGGGCTAAAGAGGATGATATCGTCTAAACGATTCAAAAGTTCCGGTCGGAAATGAGACCTTACTTCCGCCATGACTTTCTTACGAGATTCTTCTGTAACGCCTTGCGTCTCTTGAAGGTGTTGGGTCCCTAAATTTGAGGTCAGAATGATAATTGTATTTTTGAAGTTTACTTGCTGCCCCTGGCCCGAAGTCAAAATGCCGTCGTCTAAAACTTGTAAGAGAATGTTAAAGACATCCGGATGAGCTTTTTCGACCTCATCAAAGAGGATGACCGAATAAGGTCGTCGGCGCACAGCCTCAGTCAAGACGCCGCCTTCTTCATAGCCAACGTATCCCGGAGGGGCTCCGACGAGTCTTGAGACCGAGTGCTTCTCCATAAATTCACTCATGTCGATTCGAACCATCGCAGCTTCGTCGTCGAATAGAAATTCTGCGAGCGCTTTTGCAGTTTCCGTTTTCCCGACGCCAGTGGGACCCAAAAAGAGAAAACCACCGATGGGTTTTTTAGGATCATGGAGACCCGCGTGGCTCCTTCTGACTGCATTGCACACGGCTTTAATCGCTTCTTCCTGACCGACGACTCTTTTTTTCATCGCTTCTTCCATTTTAAGAAGCTTTTCTCTTTCCCCCTCTAACATCTTCGAAACAGGGATGCCGGTCCATTTTGCGACGACCTCAGCGATGTCTTCTTCGCCCACTTCTTCTTTCAACATTCTTTTTCCTGATCGAGAAGAAAGGGTTTGATTGACGGCGATCAGTTCTTTTTCGAGTTGATTTAATTTTCCGTATTTGAGTTCGGCGGCCTTCTCCAACTGGCCTTCGCGTTCGGCGCGCTCCGCTTGAAGTTTGGTTTCTTCAATTTGACCTTTAATCTGCGAGGATTTCGTGATGAGGTCTTTCTCCGCCTTCCACTCCATTTTTAAAGCATTGGCTTTTCCGCGCATCTCTTCGATTTGAGATTCGAGCTTTTTTAATTTTGCGGCGGCATCAGCATCTTTGTCTTTTTTAAGCGCTTCTCTTTCAACTCCGTACTGAATCAAAGTCCGATCGAGTTCGTCAATAACCGTCGGCAGACTGTCGATTTCGATTTTCAGTTTTGACGCCGCTTCATCAATGAGGTCAATCGCCTTATCCGGAAGTTGTCGATGAGTAATGTAGCGATGGCTTAGCTTTGCCGCTGCCACTAACGCCGAATCTAAAATATTCACCTTGTGATGGACTTCGTATTTTTCTTTTAAACCACGCAAAATGGAAATTGTTGATTCTACGCTCGGTTCACCCACATAGACTTGTTGAAATCTTCTTTCCAGCGCGGAATCCTTTTCAATATACATTCGGTATTCGTCTAAAGTGGTGGCTCCGATACACTTTAGTTCCCCTCGCGCGAGCTGAGGTTTCAACATATTGGAGGCATCTAGACTACCTTCAGCCTTGCCCGCGCCGACGACCGTGTGCAATTCGTCAATAAAGAGAATGATATTGCCTTGAGCTGCCGTAATTTCTTTTAAAACCGCTTTGAGTCTATCTTCAAATTCCCCTCGGTATTTGGCGCCCGCGAGAAGGGAACCAATGTCGAGTGAGAGAAGGCGCTTATTTTTCAATCCCTCGGGCACGTCGCCCGCGACAATGCGTTGGGCAAGACCTTCTACAATCGCCGTTTTTCCGACGCCGGGTTCGCCGATGAGCACGGGATTATTCTTTGTGCGTCGAGAAAGAACTTGGATGACCCGTCGGATCTCAGTGTCTCGGCCAATGACCGGGTCTAATCGGCCATTTCGAGCGGTGAGGGTGAGATCGCGGGTGTATCTTTGGAGAGAATTGTATTTTTCCTCTGGATTTTGGTCCGTCACTCTTTGGGTTCCTCTCACCTTTTGTAAAGACGCAAGAAAGGCCTGTTTTGTGATTTTAAATTTCGTGAAAAGTTCTTGGACGCCCGGATCTTTTAATTCAAAAAAGGCCAGGAAAAGATGTTCCGTGCTGATGTAGTCGTCTTTAAGGCCTTTGGATTCTGTTTCCGCTTGAACAAAAATTTTATTGAGTTGAGGGGAAACATAAGACTGAACGTTCCCTGAAATCACAGGCTTTTTCGAAAGCAGCGCTTCGACGCCTTTTTGAAACCCTTTGGAGGTGCCGCTTGCGATGGAGTCCAAACATTGCGATACGAGACTGTCGTCTTGCTGTAATAGAGTCAGAAGAAGATGCTCGGGATCTACACTTTGATGATTTTGTTTTACAGTTAGGCTTTGCGCGTCAACAACGGCTTCTTGAGCTTTCACGGTGAACTGATTCAGGTTCATTGATTTCCCCTTCTTGGTTGTAAATAGTATGGGTTCTGTCTTTTGAAAGTCAAAATCCGATTGAGCATTGAGGCAATAAGGATTAATCCTTATGTTTTGAATCTGGCATCTATGAAACGCTTCGCAATTTCAAAATCCTATCCGTTTTTTAAAGAAGTTCTGAAATACAAGAAACGCTACCTCCTGGGACTTTCGGCGCTGGTATTGGTCGATCTGATTAACGTATTGTTTCCTATCGTTTTAAAAAACGCCATTGATGAACTCGAACTGAAAAAGATTAACGGTGTTTACTTAGCGGCGGCGGCCTACCTTTTACTCACGCTTTTACAAAGTGTGGGAAGGTATCTTTGGAGAACTTATCTCACGGGCACTTCGCATTTGATCGCGCAAGATTACCGAGTGGCTTTGAATCGTCAGCTCCAGAAAATTCCCTTAAAAGATTACCAAAATATCCGAACCGGGGATTTGATGTCGCGTGCGACTAATGATGTGGAATCGATTCGTATGGCGGTGGGGCCTGGGATTCTCGTCGCTCTAGATTCTGTGTTCTTATTTGCAATGATTGTCCCTGTGATGTTTTGGATGTCGGTGAAATTGAGTTTGCTCACGTTTGCGCTGTATCCTTTGGTTCCTCCGATTACTTATTATTTGGGAGAGCGAATCGACAAGCTCTTCGAATCGCTGCAGACAAAAATGTCGCAAATGGGCGCGTTTGCCCAAGAATGTTTCTCCGGGATCCGTGTATTAAAAACGCTCGTTCTTGAAAATCACTCTCTGAAAAGGTTTTTAGGTTTGAGTGAGGCTTACCAAAAAGAGGCCATTCAACTTTCGAAATATGAAGCCGTTTTTTCTCCCTCTCTTTCTTTTATTACCAACATGGGAACGCTTCTGATTTTAATTGTCGGAGGGCTGGATGTTCTTGAAGGAACGATTACGTTGGGCACTTACATCGCATTCCAGAGATTTGTAGTTCAGCTTTCCTGGCCGATGGAAGCGATTGGATGGGCTATCACAATGAATCGAGAAGGTTTTGCCGCCAAAAGAAGAATCGATGAAATTTTAAACCTTCCGAAGGTCCAAAATATCCGAATTCCTGTGGGGCAAGCTTCCTCTCATAACCTCTTTGAGTCCGTCGATAAAACGGGGATAGATTCTTTTTCTATGGGAGCGGGGGAGAAAATCGGACTTGTAGGAGCCACGGGATCGGGAAAGAGTAGTTTCTTCCAGTCGGTCATTCGGTTGACCGAGCCGACTCCGGGAACGCTTTTTCTTGAAGGAAAAGATATTGTCTCAATTCCCTTAAATGAACTCCGTCATCGAATCGCAACGGTCGAACAGCAGGTGTTTCTATTTAACGAAACGATTCTATACAATCTGACTCTAGGTATCCCAACCCCTCCTCCAATGGAAGAGATTAAAAAAGCCTGTGGGGCCGCTTGTATTTTGAAAGAGATTGAAAGACTCCCCAATGGATTCGAGACCCTCATCGGTGAGCGGGGAATTACGTTGTCGGGTGGACAGAAACAAAGGATCGCCTTAGCGCGCGCGCTTTTAAGAAAACCAGCACTTCTCCTTTTAGATGATTGCTTTTCAGCCGTCGATGTCGAAGTGGAAGCTCAAGTGATTGAACGTGTGCTTCGCGCGTACCCCGACACTGCATTTATGATCGCAAGCCATCGCCTTTCGATTATGAAAAAAGTAGACAGAGTTTTAATCTTAGAAAAAGGCCGACAGGTGGCCTACGGAGCGCATCCCGAACTGTTAAAACAAAACCCCTTTTACCGAGAACTTGTCGAAAAAAGCGAGCGGCTTGAAGAGAAAGAAAAGTTTATTCTTCCGTTGGAAGAGGTGACTTTATGAAGGCCTTTCTCCCGTTTTTTCCTCTGATTAAAAAATTTCAGTCCTATTTCATCGGCGGGGTTCTTTTAATCCTTCTAGGGACTACGATTGAGATTTTTCTTCCGTTAATCATCGGCAAAACCGTCGACGCAGTGACGGCCCACGCCTCCAACGGTGAAATTTTTTACTACGGAAAGATTTTTCTCTCATTGATTGTTCTCAGAGCCATCGCAGAAGCGATTCAAGGCTATGTGATTCAAAGAACAGGTCAAAAAGTCCTCCACGACCTGAGACTCATGGTCTTTGACAAAATTTTACGCCTCCCCGTTGCTTATTTCGATGCGAACAGTACGGGAAGGCTGATGACTCGTTTGATGAATGACATCAAATCCGTCAGCGAACTTTTTTCGGCGTCTATTTCCGTCTTGATTCTCGATACAGCGGTAATCGTTGGAACGGTGGTTGCGATGTTGTATTCATCGTTTTACTTATCCCTATGGATTCTTCTCACGTTTCCGATTGCAATCTATTTGATTTTCTACTTCGGTAACCGACTTGCGACGGCCTACCGTGAAGTTCGACAGAACTTAAGCCAACTGAACTCTTTTATCGGCGAGAATGTCGGCGCGATTGCAAGTATCCATCGACTGGGCGCAGAAGAAGATAGACAGAATGGCTTTGAGGAACGAGTTCAAAAACACACCGATACTCAATTCAAGAGCGTTCATATTTTTGCACTGTCTCAACCGGTCATCGGTTTTTTTAACGGCGTCTCAATCGCCACTCTACTCGGATTGGGAGGCTACTGGGTCATCGAAGGAAAAATGACCCTAGGTGTGCTCGTGATGTTTCTGGGCTACTTAAGAAATCTCTTCCAACCCATCCGAGACCTGATAGAAAAATACAATACGTTTCTGTCTTCATACGTCTCTCTTGAGCGAATCAATCAAATCCTTTTCGAAAAAGAAGAAAATCCAGCGGGCGTAGAAATTCAAGAAATGAGTGACTCCATTTTCCTAAGATTTGATAGCGTAAACTTCCAATACCCAGGAAGAGATATTTCTGTTCTGAAAGATATTTCTTTCGATCTCCAAAAAGGAAAACGCATCGCCATTGTCGGATCCACTGGAAGTGGAAAATCCTCAATCATCCGCCTCATCCTAAGATTCTACGAACCGACATCGGGCGCAATTACTCTATTCGGAGAAAAAATTTCAAACCTCGCCCTCAACTCCTACCGAAGCGTTTTCGGATTCGTCCCCCAAGAAGTCTACGTCTTCCACGGCTCCATCCGCGAAAATTTGACCTTAGGACGCTTAGAAATCTCAGACGAGTCCCTCATCAAAATCTCAAAACAAAGCGGCCTCTGGAAAGTCATAGAAAATAGAGGAGGCCTTAATTTCGAAACACTCGAAGGCGGCGGCAACTTATCGATGGGCGAAAAGCAACTCCTCTGTCTCACACGAGTCCTAGTCCTCGATCCCAAAGTCCTCATCCTAGACGAAGCGACGTCGAACATTGACTCAAACCTAGAATCCCAAATCGTCACCGCCATCGAAACGAGCCTCGTCGGCAGAACGTCCATCATCATCGCCCACAGACTCAGCACCATCATGAGATGCGACGAAATCCTCGTCATGGAAAACGGCCAAATCGCCGAACGCGGAACCTTCACCCAACTCAGATCCCAAAACGGCCTCTTTGAGAAGTTTTGCAAAATCTACGACTCCACTCCTGCGTAAACCGTACTTGAACCGCGACAACCTTTGTGTGCAGAACTGAAAAGGTTGCCGCGGGTGCTACGCACCCTCGCAATGACAGGATAGGAGAAAGAATGAAGGGCGGTGGGGGGACGGGGAATAGAGAGCCCCGTCCCCCCACCGACGGTCGTTTATGCGCCTGTGACAGCTTTGTCAGGTGTACTGTCGTTCGACGGATTTTTTGGGGGAGAAGACCGCGAGTTTTGTACTTGGGATGTGATGGCATTTCGATTGCAATTTTGGTGTTCGGCGCAGCTATGGTGGTGAGCGCCGTCGTATTCTATTCGTTATAAGGAAATTTACATGAAGTCGTTTACACTGTTTTCTTTGATCGTGCTTGTCACAGCGATCGGCTGTACCAGCAATAAAGGTAGCGTTGTTAAAACTAAACCAGGACAAAAACCGCCGGTTGCAACGAATCCTAGTCCTACTGTCCCAGCTCCTGCATCGGCTCCGATTGCGCGAGATACCTCCAAAGAAATCATTGGTAATTTTCAAACCAATTGTTTCACGGGTGAATACCGAGTTAAAAATGATAACGTAACGACTGTGTATCAGTCATACCGTGTTCTTTTAGATATGGAAGCCACCACGATTACCGAAAGAGTTGTTTGGTATATCGGTGCAAGTTGCAATGCGACCTACGGAACGGCCGAAGAAGCTAAATACGTTTGGTACTACAGAATTGATAAACAAGGTGCTACAAGCAGCGCTCCTTGGGATATCACTTATTCCTCGATCGGAATGGATTTCACAAATGACAATAGCGCAACCGATCAAATTTTCGTTACTTTCGAACAAGATGCCGAAAATAATTTGACCGTGTTACGCTTCGATTCTGAAGACGACGCTTATACACGAGTACAATAATTCGAGTCGTTTCATAGATTAAAGGAGCCTGCTTCTTTCGCCTTCGGGCACTAGAAGCAGGCTTTTTTGCGTTTAAAGCAACACTTATGACAAATTCGGCACCCGGACTGACGTTTCGCGGTTTTTTAGCGGGGAAGGTGGTGAGTTTTGTGCTTGAGTGACGATGGCATTTCGATTGCATTGTGGGAGCTCGGCGCAGGCTATTGTGGTGAGCGCCACCGAATTTATTCGTTATAAGGAATTTACATGAAATCGTTTACACTGTTTTCTATCGTAGCCCTTGCGCTCGCAATCGGCTGCTCAAGCAATAACAAAGTTACAAAATTGAAACCTGGGCAAAAACCCCCGGCGACAAGCGGAAATGCAAATCCAAAAGCAACTCCCGTTTCTCCCGCTCCTGCCTCAGCTCCTATTGCTCGAAATGCTTCGAATGAAATTTTAGGAAATTTTTCAACGAAATGCGGAACTGGAACTTACAAAGTTCAAACGACTCCTACGATTGAACACACGTATAATTCTTACGTCGTTCTTCTCGATATGGACAGTACCACAATTACCGAACGAGTGATTTGGTATAAAGGTTCTTATTGCGATATCCGAAACAACACTGAACCCGCAACGGCATCTGTCGAAGCTTCTAAAGACGTTTGGTACTACAAAATTGATAAGCAGGGTGCTATCAGCACAACCCCTTGGGAAATCACTTACTCTGAAATCGGAATGGATTTCACAGAAGACAATAGCTCATCCGATCAAGTTCATATCTCTTACGAATATGAAAATGAAACTTCGAAAACCGCTTTACGCTTCGATTCCGAAGAAGGCGAAGTTTATTTCCGAGTACAATAACTCTTAAGAATCTAATAAATTAAAAGAGCCCGCTTTTGTTGCCTTTGGGTATCAAATGTGGGCTTTTTTGCGTTTAGACTAGGCACAGAAAAAGGCGGTCGAGTCCGATGGCGACGCCTGAACAATTAGGGAAATTTTTCATCGACTTTAGAAAAGCATGAGGTTTGGGATGCGGGTCCTTGCCTTCGCCTTTTCTTTTTTCGGATTCATTCAGATAATTTTTCTCAAGCAGAGGTACCGAGGTGGCTTCGGTGCATCCATTGCAAAGCTCAATGCCTAAGTAATAGATTTCAAACCGCTCAGAATAAAATGGATTCGGTGAGGTTTTTGAAAGCACCGAGGTCGCTGCCGGATAATCCTTTACGACAGTGACGACTTTCGGATCGAAGCTAGGTTCGATCTTCTCAATCATCAGCTTAAAAAAGAGATCTTCCCATGTGTCCTGTTTTTCGGGAGTGAGTAAGCCTTTTTCTTGCACAATCGCCGACAAACTTTGAACGGTCGGATACTTATCTAAATCAATTTCCAAAACTTCTAGAAAAACGTCATGGATGCTCACTTCTTTAAAAACGAGGGGAGCAGGCGAAAGTTTTGTGAAGAGTGCTTTTACTTCATTAATTAGCTGTGCGTAATCCGCATCCATCTTATAGAATTCGAGCATCGAGAATTCTTTTCCGTGAATCGTCGTATCCGGATCATCTCTAAAACATTTCGCAATCTGAAAGACAGAAGTTTTTGCTTCTGCGATGAGACGTTTCATCTCCATTTCGGGAGACGTGTGAAGTTCCCTGATCCCATCGGTAAAGTACGCTTGCAATGGATCGATTGTACTTTCAAAGGCTCCCGCTTCGACCAAAAACGATGTCGTAATTTCTAGGTATCCTTTTTGATATAAAAACTCTCTCGTGGATTGGAGAAATTGCGACCACTGGCGGATCGCCTCAATGGCGTTTTTCTGATATCGGCTTTCGTCTAAATTCATAAGGTTTGGCCTAGGACATAGCATAGTTTTCGAGCATAGGGTATGGTGAGTCATGTCTGTGAATGATTCCGCACTGAAACGGCTCGATAAGTTGATTTCAGAGAAATACCCGACCCTTTCCAATCGGCACATCGAGGAGGCACTCGATAATGGTTTGATTTGCGGTCCCGAAGGTCGAAAAATCAAAAAGGGACAGAAACTAGAATCTCTGAGCGGTCTTGTCACAGAAAAATTAGATGAACAGCTTTTAAAAATTAAAAAGGGAAACGCGAATTTAAAAGTCATAGTTATTCAAGACGAGGCCGATTTTTGCGTGATCCACAAACCTCCCGGAATGCCAAGCCATCCATTAAGTCTATTCGACGAAAATACCGTCACCCAGTGGGCATTCGCTCAATTTAAAGATCTCTCGGAACGATTCGAACCGACTCAACCGACTGTGACGCCCCATCGATTAGATACGGATACCGAAGGGGTTCTGATTGTCAGTAAAACCCCCGAAAACTTTCAGCGATGGCGAGACGAATTTATTCAAAAAAATGTAACCAAAACTTACCTGGCTTGGGTGCAGGGAGAGTTTACCGATGCGAAAACAATCGATCTGCCCATCGCCCACGATTCGAAGCGAAAAAGTCGAATGGTTGTGGTTCATGACGATGGAGAAAACCCTTCTGTCGGTCTTCCTGCTCATTCGGACGCTCGCCCGTTAAAGTATCTTCCTTCCCGAAATATCTCGCTGGTCGAGGTCGTTTGTAAAACAGGGGTAACTCATCAAGTACGCGTGCATTTGGCAAGTCTAGGGCATCCACTCGTCGGAGATTCGCTTTACGATGTCAGTCTAGACACAAGACAGGCTCAATCGCCTCACCATCTTCTACTCGCTTCAAAACTGACGACTTCACAATATTCTTTTTCCGCCGATCCTAAGGGATTTCAAGCTCTTTTCCTTTTGTGAAAAAAACTCCATAATTGAGAGCTTTAAACCCTACTCAATAAGTGTGTAAAATACCGATAAGACTTCAAGGTCGAAAAGAAGCTATATGAAAACTTCGAAACAAGAATCAAATTGGCTGACAAATTTTTCGCTTTTCCTCATTCTATTTATTGCTTTGTTCTATTCTCAAGGCTGTGCGAAAAAGGATGGGGCCGCGAGCAGTATCGCCGGAATTTCGGAAGAGATTCCAGTTCCTAGGTTAGTCCCAAATACGCCTCCGGTTGATATTGACGACGCTTCTTTGCCCCCGGGTGAACCGACCGCGAACAATCCCGCAGACAGTCAATCCAGTCCTCCTCGAGGACGCCAGATCACGACCAATATGGTCCTGACTCCAGGCTCTTAATTTCCCATTGAAAAAGTTTAGGCAAAAAAATAGCGAGAAGTTTCCTTCTCGCTATTGATTAAAATAATTTACCTGTCAGGGGTAGAGGAACGAAGCCTGATAGATTAAAGCTTCGCTTCTCCAACGACGGCTTCATCAATTGAATCGTCATCGTCGTCGATTTCTTCGGCTGCGATTGGCTTAAAATCTTCCATATCGTCTTCGTACTCTTCGCCTTGGTCGACGCGAATTCGGACGCTACGGTAATGATCCAGCCCTGTTCCAGCAGGAATCAAACGACCCATAATCACGTTCTCTTTAAGACCTTTCAGCTTATCCATTTTACCTTGGATTGCAGCTTCAGTCAGAACCTTGGTCGTTTCCTGGAAGGAAGCGGCCGAGATAAAGCTTTCGGTGCTTAGAGACGCTTTGGTAATACCGAGAAGCAGAGGTTCTGCGACGGCCGGTTTCTTACCTTGTTTCTTGCAGCGTTCGTTTTCTTCTTCGAAACGGAAACGTTCAACGTTTTCGCCTAGGAGGAAATCCGAGTCGCCGGATTCAGTGATATGGACACGTTTCAACATCTGACGGACGATCAATTCAATATGCTTGTCATTGATGCGCACACCTTGCAATCGGTAAACTTCTTGAACTTCGTCGACGAGATATTTCGCCAATGCCTTGTCTCCCATGACTTTCAAAATATCATGTGGATTTGCGGCACCATCCATCAGAGCTTCACCACTTCTCACGTGATCGTTTTCACGAACCGCGATGTGTTTACCCTTCGGAATGAGATATTCTTGTGGTTCTCCGTGTTCAGGAGTGACGATAAGCTTTCTCTTGCCTTTGCTGTCTTTACCGAAAGTCACCACGCCATCAATTTCAGTGATGATCGCGACTTCTTTTGGTTTTCGAGCTTCGAAGAGTTCGGCCACTCGAGGAAGACCCCCAGTGATATCCTTCGTCTTCATAGTTTCTCGAGGAATCTTTGCAATCGCATCCCCGGGAACGATTAGGTCACCATTCATGATCGTGATATTCGCACCGACGGGAAGCATATAAGTCGCTTTAAGCTGCTTATTATCATCCATGATTTCAATTCGAGGTCTTAAATCGGTATCTCTTGAATCGATAATCACGCGTCGTGAAAGTCCCGTCACTTCGTCTAACTGCTCAGACATCGAGACACCATCTTGGATGTCCACAAAAGAGATTTTACCGCCGGCTTCAGAAAGAACTGGAACCGTGTAAGGATCCCAAATCGCAACGACTTGGCCTTTTTTCACTTTTGCGCCATCTTGAATGCTTAACTTCGCTCCGTAAACGATAGGATATCGTTCTCTTTCGCGACCCGTATCATCCATAATGGCAAGTTCGGCATTTCGATTCATCACGGTGTAAGTGTTGTGTCTATCTTTCACGAGATTTGCACGGTGTAATTTCGCCGTACCTTCGTGTCTGACTTCCAACGAACTTTGTTCCGCTCTTCGAGTTGCAGTTCCTCCCACGTGGAAGGTTCTCATCGTCAACTGAGTTCCGGGTTCACCGATACTCTGAGCTGCGATAATCCCGACGGATTCACCGATATTCACCAAATGTCCACGAGAAAGGTCTCGACCATAACAGAGACCGCAAATTCCGACGCGGGTTCGGCAAGTCAAAGCAGAACGAATCGTAACTCTTTCGATTCCAGCTTCTTCGATGGTGTTGGTCTTTTCTTCATCAATTTCTTCGTTGGCGTGTACTAGGACATTGCCATTGAACGGATCCTTGATGTCTTCAAGAGCCACACGACCCAATATCCTGTCTCCAATCGGCTCGATGATTTCGCCGCCTTCTACGAGGGCTGCGATTTCAAGGCCTTCTGTTGCATGACAGTCAGGTTCAGCAACGACTAGGTCTTGAGCTACGTCGACAAGACGACGAGTCAAATACCCGGAATGAGCTGTTTTCAATGCGGTATCTGCCAGACCCTTACGAGCTCCGTGAGTCGAAATAAAGTACTGAAGTGCATCTAATCCTTCACGGAAGTTCGCCGTAATCGGAGTTTCGATGATTTCGCCCGAAGGACGTGCCATCAAACCGCGCATTCCAGCTAACTGTCTAATTTGAGCCGCAGAACCTCTCGCTCCAGAATCTGCCATCATGTAGATGGAGTTGAGTGAGGGGATGGAAATCTTTTTCCCTGTTTTGTCGATCACATGATCCACAGACAGTTCATCCATCAATTCCTTCGCAACTTGTTCAGTCACTTGGGCCCAGATATCAATAACTTTATTGTAACGTTCTCCGTCGGTAATCAAACCTTCGGTGTACTGGTTCTGAATTTCTTGGACTTCTTTGTAAGCCTTATCCAGCATTTCGGATTTGCGCTTCGGAATCTTCATGTCTTGCATGCAGATACTAATTCCACCCTTTGTTGCGTAGGTGAAACCGAGCGAACGCATTTTATCCGCTAAAACGACCGTACGTTTATTACCAGAAGCTCGGTAACATTGATCCATCAACTCCGAGAGAGTCCGTTTGACGAGAATTTTATTGTAATCGTCGAATGGAATTTCAGGTGGAATGATTTCTCTCAAAATTAGTCGACCTGGGCTCGTTTCGTAACGTTTGCTTCCGATACGAACCGTGATCTTTGCATGCAGATCCACTTCGCCTAAATCATGGGCGTAAATGGCTTCTGCAGGGCTAGCGAAAACTTTGCCTTCTCCGCGGCAATTCACTCGCTGCTGAGTCAGATAGTAGATCCCAAGAACAATATCTTGAGTGGGATCGATAATCGGTTTTCCGTAAGCAGGTGACAAGATGTTGTTGGTCGACATCATGAGCACGCGTGCTTCAAGTTGAGCTTCGACTGAGAGAGGCACGTGAACCGCCATCTGATCTCCGTCAAAGTCCGCGTTGAAAGTCGCGCAAACTAAAGGATGTAACTGAATCGCCTTTCCTTCAATCAGGACAGGTTCAAAAGCTTGGATCCCTAAACGATGCAACGTTGGAGCTCGGTTCAGAAGAACCGGGTGTTCCTTCACGACTTCGTCGAGAATATCCCAAACTTCTTCTTTTTCTTTTTCGACCATCTTCTTTGCAGACTTAATGGTCGTAACAAAACCGCGTTCCTCGAGTTTGTTGAAAATAAAAGGTTTGAAAAGCTCGAGCGCCATCTTCTTTGGAAGTCCGCACTGATGCAATTTCAAGTCAGGTCCAACGACGATCACCGAACGACCCGAGTAGTCGACTCGTTTTCCGAGTAAGTTCTGACGGAAACGTCCCTGTTTCCCTTTCAGCATGTCACTCAATGAACGGAGAGGACGTTTATTCGGTCCAGTGAAAGTACGTCCACGGCGTCCGTTATCAAAAAGCGCATCCACTGCTTCTTGGAGCATGCGTTTTTCGTTTCGGATGATGATTTCAGGAGCATTCAGCTCTTGAAGTCTTTTGAGACGATTATTTCGGTTGATTACACGACGATAAAGGTCGTTTAAGTCGGAAGTCGCGAAACGTCCGCCATCTAGAGGCACTAAAGGACGCAAATCCGGCGGGATCACAGGGATCACTTCGAGCATCATCCAGTCAGGACGGTTGGAAGAATTTTTGAAGGCTTCCACCACTTTTAAACGTTTGGACAAAGCTTTTTGAGTCGTTTCGCTGCTTGTTTTTGCAAGGGCAATTCGCAAGTCTTTTCCCATAGCTTCGATATCGAGTTCTTTTAAAAGTTCTCGAACCGCTTCCGCTCCCATCGCCGCTTTGAAATCGGTTTTGTAAAGTTTTCGAGCGGCTGTGTATTCGTCTTCGGAGAGAACTTCCGTCTTTTTGAGAGGAGTTTTGCCCGGATCAGTCACCACATAAGCTTCGCAATAAAGAACACGTTCTAGATTTTTCAACGAAATATCGAGAAGGGCTCCGATACGACTTGGTAAACTTCTTAAGAACCAAATGTGAGCAACGGGAGTCGCCAGTTCAATATGCCCGAGGCGTTCGCGTCGGACTTTGGATTGAATGACTTCTACACCGCATTTTTCACAAACGACACCACGGTGTTTCATTCTTTTGTACTTACCGCAGTTACATTCGTAGTCTTTTACTGGACCAAAGATTTTGGCACAGAAGAGACCGTCTCTTTCCGGTTTAAACGTTCGATAATTGATCGTTTCCGGCTTTTTAACTTCTCCGTACGACCAAGAGCGGATTTTTTCAGCGCTCGCCAAAGAAATCTTAACCGCTTTAAAGGAAAGAGGATCCTTTGGTTTATCAAAGAAATTTAAGAGGTCTTTCATATCGTTGCATCCTCGATAAGCTCAACATCAAGTGCCAAGCTCTGTAGTTCTTTGACTAGAACGTTGAAGGATTCCGGTAATCCGGGTTCCAAGACGTTCTCGCCTTTAACAATTGCTTCAAACATTCGGGTTCTACCTGCTACGTCATCTGACTTCACAGTGAGAAGTTCCTGGAGACAGTAAGCGGCACCATAAGCTTCAAGTGCCCAAACTTCCATTTCCCCAAGTCTCTGTCCCCCGAATTGTGCTTTACCGCCGAGAGGCTGCTGAGTCACAAGACTGTAGGGTCCAATACTTCTAGCGTGAATCTTTTCGTCCACTAAATGATGGAGTTTCAAGACGTACATCACACCGACGGTCACATCATGTTTGAACGATTCCCCGGTACGGCCATCAAATAGAATTTGTTGTCCGTTATTCGGGAGACCGACATCTTCGAGCGACTGATAAATTTCGGCTTCTGTACAGCTGTCGAAAACAGGAGTTGCCATATGCAAGCCTCTTTTCAACGTACGCGCCATCTTTTTCAGGCTCTCAGTATCGAGTTCGTCGAGCTCTTTTGTCAGGTTCTTAGCTGGGAAGAATGTTTTAACGAGTTTTTTCAACTCGGTTTCATTCCATTTTTCCAACTGTTGCTGAATTTTGAGTCCGAAACCTTGAGCGGCACGTCCAAGGTGACACTCTAAGATCTGTCCCACGTTCATACGAGAAGGAACGCCTAATGGATTTAAAACGACTTGAACTGGAGTTCCGTCTTCCATGAAAGGCATGTCTTCCATCGGGAGAATTCGGGAAATAACCCCTTTATTTCCGTGTCGTCCGGCCATTTTATCTCCCACGGCAATCTTTCTTTTGATTGCAATGTAGACTTTGACCATCTTGATAACGCCAGGAGGAAGTTCATCGCCTTTTTTAAGTTTTTTGACTTTTTCATCAAAGAACGTGCGGATGGACTGTACCTGAATATCAATCGCAGCAACAATCTGACTGACTTGTGCTTCGACATCGGTTGAAAGCGGGATATGACGAATCAAATCGAATGGAACGGTATCGAATACTTGTTGAGTGATGTCGTCGCCCTTTTTCAAGAGCTGATTTTCACCCGACGTATCGAGCAGTTTTCCAGTCGTCACTTGACCGACAATTAAAGATCCAATTTTCTTACGGGCGGCATCTTGAAGAATTCTGACTTCAGTTTGCTCATCCTTACGGAATTTAGCTTCGTCTTCTTCCACGATTCGGGCAGTTCTTTCGTCTTTATCTGCGCCTTCTCGAGAGAAAACTTGAGCTCCGATCACAGTTCCCACAATTCCAGGGGAAACGCGTAAAGAACTGTCTTTCACGTCGCCGGCTTTTTCACCGAAGATAGCTCTTAAGAGTTTTTCTTCAGGAGAAAGTTGGGTTTCACCTTTTGGAGTGATTTTACCCACAAGAATATCGCCAGGCTTTACTTCGGCGCCGATGCGGACAATCCCTGAACTATCAAGGTTCATGAGTTGTTCTTCACTGACGTTCGGAATATCGCGAGTAACTTCTTCTTTTCCGAGCTTTGTGTCTCGAGCAATACATTCGAATTCTTCGATGTGGACGGAAGTGAAAACGTCGTCACGGACGAGTTCTTCCGAAAGCAAGATAGAATCTTCGAAGTTGTATCCACCCCATGGCATGAAAGCCACGACGATGTTCTGTCCAAGAGCCAATTCACCCATATCGGTTGCGGGACCGTCGGCTAAGACTTGTCCTTTTTCAATCCGTTCGCCAATTTCGACAATCGGCTTTTGGTTGACGCAGGTGTTTTGGTTTGAACGTCGGTATTTAATTAAACTGTAAATATCAACGCCCGATGAACCAGATTTTCTTTCTTTTTCATCGATTCGGACAACGATTCGAGTCGCGTCCACAAAATCGATAATTCCACTATGACGAGCGACTACGGTTACACCGGAATCACGAGCCACAAGTTTTTCCATCCCGGTTCCGACCAATGGGGCGCGAGAACGGAGAAGGGGAACGGCCTGACGTTGCATGTTCGAACCCATAAGAGCTCTATTCGCATCGTCGTTTTCTAAGAAAGGAATCATCGATGCTGCAATCGACACGAGCTGATTAGGCGCCACGTCCATGAGATCGATTTCATCTTTACGAGCTAATGTGGTTTCGCCGTGCTTACGAGCAGAAACGAAATCTGCATCAATTGTATTATTCACAACAGGAATTTTCGCCTGTGCAATCGTATGATTTTCTTCTTCAAGAGCGGAGTAGAAAACGACTTCGCTTGAAACTTTTCCATCCGTAACTTTACGGTAAGGAGTTTCAATGAATCCGTATTCGTTCACGCGACCGAAAGTTGAAAGCGAAGAGATCAAACCAATGTTTGGACCTTCAGGCGTTTCAATCGGACAAATTCGACCATAATGCGTCGAATGAACGTCTCGGACTTCGAATCCGGCTCTTTCACGAGTCAAACCACCGGGCCCAAGGGCGCTCAGTCGGCGTTTATGTGTGACTTCAGAAAGTGGATTTGTTTGATCCATGAACTGAGAAAGCTGAGAGCTTCCGAAGAATTCTTTCACCACCGCGGAAACAGGTTTCGCGTTGATTAAATCGTGAGGCATGAGTGTTTCAACATCTTGAAGACTCATTCTCTCCCGAATGGCTCTTTCCATACGGACAAGACCAATGCGGAATTGATTTTCTAAAAGTTCGCCTACGGCTCTGACACGTCGATTTCCTAAATGATCGATATCATCAATTTGGCCTTTTCCGTTTTTCAGTTCAATTAAGTACTGAACCACTGCCATGATATCTTCTTTAGTCAGCGTTGTGTTTTCGATCGGAGTATTAAAACCAAATTTATGATTGATTTTAAGACGGCCGACTTTGGACAAGTCATATTTGGTGGCATCAAAGAAAAGACCATCAAAAAGAACTTGAGCGGTTTCAAGCGTTGGGGGATCCCCAGGTCGCAATCGACGATAAATTTCAATTAAAGCTTCTTCGCGGGAATTTACTTTATCTTGAACGAGGGTATCGCGCAGATAAGTTCCGACGTTGATTCGATCGGTGAAGAGAATGACGAAATCGGTGATCTTTCTTTCGACCAGTAAAGTAAGCTTGTCTTCAGTAATCTCTTCGTTGCACTCTAAAAGCACTTCCCCAGTTTCTAAATCGACGACGTCTTTAGCACTGATTTTTCCGACGAGTTGTTCGGCAGTGAGTGGGAACTTTTTAATTTTCGCCTCTTCGATTTTTCGCATGACCGAAGGCGTAAACTTTTTGTTTTTTTCGAGGATGACTTTGCCATCTTCGTCAACCCAGTCCCAGTTCGCTCTTTGACTGGTGTAAAGTTTGGGTTCAAAACTTAAAAAGAATTTACCGGTTTTTCCGACAGTAATGGTTTCGTGTTCATAAAAGAACTCGAGCAATTCATCGACTGAGTAACCTAATGCTTTTAAGAGGACGGTGACGTGGAGTTTTCTACGTCTATCGATTCTGACATAAATGATGTCTTTGTGATCGAATTCGAAGTCGAGCCAAGAACCTCTATAAGGAATGATACGGGCAGAATACAAAAGCTTCCCACTCGCGTGAGAAGTTCCTTTATCATGATCGAAAAATACCCCTGGAGAACGGTGTAACTGACTGACAACGACTCGCTCAGTTCCATTAATAATGAAACTTCCGCGATCGGTCATTAGAGGAATTTCCCCTAAGTACACTTCTTGTTCTTTAACGTCTTTGATGCTGCGGGTTTGAGTCGCTTCATCAATTTCGTAGACTTCGAGCCTTACCGTCACTTTAAGTGGGGCGGCAAAGCTCATTCCACGAGAACGACATTCGTCGACGTCATACTTCGGAGTCTCTAAAGTATATGAGTCGAATTCAAGGCTCGAGGTATTATTAAAGTCATGTATTGGAAATACAGACTTGAATACTCCCTGAAGACCAAAACCTTCTCTGCTTTGCGGGGTTGATTCCGCTTGCAAAAACTTTTCATAAGACTTCTTCTGGACCTCAATGAGATCCGGAATTTCTATGAGTGGTGGATTTTTACCAAACTCCTTACGAAAGCGTTTACTCTCGAATAGGCGAGTAGAGGCCATATTCACCTCGAATGGACACAAGTGTCCCTAAATGTAGGTTAAAAACGATTACGGGCAAAGTACTACTTAATTTCGACTTTGGCACCAGCAGCTTCGAGTTTCTTCTTGATCTCTTCAGCTTCTTTCTTGGTGACGCCTTCTTTTAATGTTTTAGGTGCGCCTTCTACCAAGTCTTTTGCTTCTTTAAGTCCAAGCGTCGTAAAGCTACGGATTTCTTTAATCACGTTCACTTTTTGAGCTCCGCCTTCAGTCAAGATTACGTCAAACGCAGTCTTTTCTTCGGTTGGGGCAGCAGCAGCTCCGGGAGCAGCAGCGACTCCAACGGATACGGGTGCAGCAGCACTGACTCCATAACGGGTTTCAAACTTCTTTACGAACTCGGAGATTTCGAGCAAATTTGCTTTATCGAAATATTCGAATACCTGATCTTCTGTTGTTGGCATGACTGACTCCTTCTAATTAAATAGTATTAATTTCCCGACTCTTTTTCTTTCTTCGACTTCAGCGCACCAAGAGCATAACCCAATTTACGCGGTGTATCCGAAAGAGCATTTAGGAAACTTGTTTGGTGGGAATTGACTGCCCACAAGAAACTGACCAAGAGCTGATTGCGTCCAGGTAAGAGTGAGAGAGACTTAATCTGTGCGCCGGACATAATCTGTCCAAGAGCAGCACCGCTCTTCATTTTGATATCAAAACCTTCTTTTCCAGCCCATTCCATGACGGCTTTTGCGGTTAAGACGGGGTCGCCTTTACTGTAAGCGATTAGGGTTGGACCTGAGAAATCTTTGTTCAGATCTTTAAAACTGGTAGCCCCCAAGACACGTTTTGCGAGGGTGTTTTTAACGACTTTTACTTTCACATCGTTCTTGCTGAGAGCAAGACGGAAAGTCGTCATTTGTTCGACCGTTAATTTGGAAAAAGACATTAAAGCAAATGCTTGGGCTTCTTGGATTCCCTTTGCTAAATCATCTACAAATGTTTGTTTTTGCGTGCGGTTCAAAGACTTCTCCTAATAGACAAACGGGACCCAAATGTAAGCTGACATTTAAATACCCAAACTTTTTATCCGTCAACCGAATTCTGGCCTAATTTATGCTTTTCTTGCCTCAATCTCTACAGCTTGAGAGTCGAGAACAAGACCCGGTCCCATCGTCGGAGCGATAGTAACCTTACGGATATACACTCCTTTGGATGTGGCTGGCTTCGCTTTCAAAATATTTTCGAATAAAGTCAAAAAGTTGTCCTTCAATTTGTCTTTTCCGAAGGATTTACGGCCAAAAAGCGTGTGAACAATTCCTGACTTTTCTACCTTGTATTCCACCTTACCGAGTTTTTGCTCTCTCACGGCTTTTCCAATTTCGGTGGTCACAGTGCCGGTTTTTTTGTTCGGCATCATTCCTCTGGGGCCAAGAACTTTGGCGACCTTGGTGAGGTCTTTTAAGGTATCAGGAGTTGCAAGAAGACGGTCGAAATCGAGCCATCCTTTTTCAATCTTTTCGATGAGGTCGTCACTTCCGACAAAATCAGCACCGGCTTCACGTGCTTCTTTTTCCGCATCGCCGCGAACAATGGCTGCGACTCGGATGGTTTTTCCAATCCCGTGAGGAAGGACCGAAGCGCCTCTGACCATTTGATCAGACTGCTTAGGATCCACACCTAAGTTGATAGCCACTTCAATCGATTCATCAAACTTGCGAGCTTGAAAAGTTTCGACGATAGAAAGCGCTTCATCTAGTGAGTAGCGTTTTGTTCTGTCGACTTTTGCTAAATTAGTTTTATAAATTTTTCCACGTTTTGCCACAAATACTCCTCTTATTTTCCGACGACTTCTAAGCCCATGCTTCGGGCGGTTCCGCAAACCTGAGAGACTGCAGAGTCTAGGTTAATCGTGTTTAAATCCGGCATTTTGGTTTTTGCGATTTGAATCACATCGGCCATTTTCACGGTTCCCACTTTAGTTTTATTTGGAACTCCCGAACCCTTTTCGATATTCGCTGCTTTTTTCAGCAGTACTGCAACCGGAGGGGTTTTGGTAATAAAGGTGAAGGAACGGTCGGCAAAAATGCTGATGACTACCGGAATAATCATTCCATTGGTTTGCTGAGTGCGAGCATTGAACTGCTTGCAAAATTCCATGATATTCACCCCGTGCTGTCCTAATGCAGGACCGACTGGGGGAGATGGATTCGCTTTTCCACCTGGAATCTGTAACTTCACTAATGCGGTTAACTTTTTCATCGCTTACTCCCTAAAATTAATTCTTCTCGACCTGTATGAAATCCAGTTCAACAGGAGTCGACCGACCAAAGATACTGACGAGTACTCGCAACTTGCCTTTGTCCGGTTTCACTTCTTCTACCACACCATTGAAATTGACGAATGGACCGTCGATAACACGGACGCTTTCGCCTTCTTCGAATTGGACTTTTGGTCTCGGCTTCAGACTGCCTTCGGCCATTTGATTGGTAATTCGGCTGACTTCTTCATCCGGTACTGCAGGAGGTCGGATCGCATTTCCAACGAAACCGGTGATCTTGGGTGTGCTTTTCACTAAGTGCCAAGTGTTGTCATTTAAAATCATCTTAACGAGCATGTACCCTGGGAAGAACTTGCGGGTGGTCGTTTTCTTTTCTCCGCCTTTGCCAAGCTCAATCACGTTTTCAGAGGGAATCAAAACGTCTACGAACATTTTTTCCATCTTAAACTGACGAATGCGTTCGTGAAGGGCGATTTTGGCTTTTTGTTCAAAACCACTGTAGGTATGAACGACGTACCATCGAGCCTCGTTCTCTTCAGAACCAGTCGTTTGCGCATCGGTTGAACCTTCAGATTGAGAGGGTTCAATCGAATCTAAATTATTGTTCTCTAGCTTTTCGTCGCTCACGACAGCTTCTTCCTTCTAGCTAAGTAATAAACCAACCAGTTTTCCCCATAACAGGTCGAAACCCGAGAGGATGAAACTAGCAATTAAAATATAGATTAAAACGACCCAAGTAGACTTCATGACATCATCTCGACTGGGCCAGCTTACTTTTTTAAGTTCGGAGACCACTTCGTCCATGACTTCATTCACTTTTGGATGCTTCAAAAGAATCGCAAAGGTCAATGCAAAGAGCAGAAATGGCAGAACTTCTTTTAAGGTATTTAGAGCTGGAATTTTTCTCACCTTATAAAAGGTGGAAATCATCCAAAAGATAAAAGAACGGCTCAAAAACCACACGAGTGCTGCTGCGCCGAGATATGATGTGACTGTGACTTTCCGGTTGTCCATACGTAACGGACAGTTGTGCCGTAAAAATGCTCAAATTTCAAGTAAATGAATTGATTTTTTTAAGTATTGTGAATTGAGCGTCTGGGAGAGGAGTTTTGGTGGCGATCGACGCGTTAATTAATCTGTTTTAGCAAAGGTGAGGCCGTGGTGCAAGATTCGCGGTGTAGAAAAATCTCGGAAGTCGTCTATAATTAATGGATGTTGCAAACCTTTTTGAATTGTAAGCGCCATATCATCTGGTTTTTTGCAGCACTCCTTGTCCCTCTGCTTTACTCGTTTATTACGCAGCACGTTTGGGAGGATTTTTTTATCACCTTCAAACACAGTCAGAACCTGGTCGATGGATGGGGGTTGGTTTTTCAAAAAGGGGAAAAAGTTCATGGGTTTACTTCTCCGATAGGCGTTTTGCTTCCGGCTTTTTGTTATTGGATCACTGGGAAAACGTCCTGGATCGTTTCGCTATGGGCATTTCGAATTTTGAGTATTTTAGCTTTTGCTCTTTCAATGGTGGTCTTGCTAACACTGCTTGAACGGTATTCGGTCCCAGCGTGGATTCGAAGTGTTTTTGCGCTTTTCTACTTAATGGATCTCAAAGCGGTTGCCTATTCGACGAATGGGATGGAGACCTCTTTTTTACTTTTGTTTGTTTCTCTATTGATTCTTTTTATCCAAGAAGACTTAAAAACTTCCTATCGAAAAATCGGTTGGACGTGGGCCGCGATCATGTGGACGCGCCCTGATGGGTTTGTCTACATTATCGCAATCACGGTTTGGGCATTTTTATCGTCGGAAGGGACGCGAAAAAATTGGCGCTTATTGATCCGTTCGGCTTTGATTTGCACGATGGGGTATCTGCCGTGGTTTTTGTTTGCTTGGGGATACTACGGCTCGCCGATTCCGCACACGATTCTTGCGAAGGGAAAAGCGGGGATCGTTTTTAATCCGTTTTCGATGGGAACTTGGGAAGGGATTTTTGACCGGGCGAGTCTCGCATTTGGCCCGATTTATTATCAAATGGGTGGCTGGACTTGGTGGATGATCCATTGCACGCGACTTTTAGGTCTTTTTTGTCTGACTTATTGGATGTTCCCCGTGCGAAATCTTTCGGGGCGATATGCTTCTTTAAGTTTTCTAATTCTTTGCGCGTATCTTTCGGCGACCTATCCGTACCCGTGGTATTTGCCTCCAGTGACTCTTCTGGGGTGGCTCACTCTTACGCTTGCATTGTCACAAAGTTTTTCGACACCGATCAAATTTCTCTCAGTCCCAGCAACGGTTCTCACCTTAGCCATGTCGGCGTTTATTGCGTGGCATGGGACGATTCAGATGAAAGTGCAGCAAGAAGAGATCGAGACGGGGAACCGAAAGAAAATCGGTGAGTGGTTGAGG
>CALCZU010000138.1 GCA_937903155.1 uncultured Bdellovibrionales bacterium | reverse complement strand
TGTGTGCTGAACTGGGAAGGTTGCCGCGGGTGCTGCGCACCCTCGCAATGACAGAATTGTTCTTCATTCAAGCGACGTACTAAGCGGCTTGGTTTGAATTCTTTTTGTTGAATAGTTCTTTGGGGAAGGGAAGTGAATTCACTTCGATTTCTCGCATGAAAGAGGGAATTTGTCCTGTGGGCAAAAGATTTCCGAGGACTTTTCCTTCTTTATCGCGACCATGTTGTTCGAAAAGATAGATATCGCGAGTCGTGTAGTTGAGTTGGCTGTCCATTCCCATACATTCAGAGATGTGGGTAATTTTTCTGGCGCCATCTTGCATCCGAGACAATTGCACCACAACGTTAATTGCAGATGCGACTTGTGATCGTACGGCTTGCACCGGCACTTCAGAATCGGTCATAAGGGCAAGAGTTTCTAAACGAGTGAGACACTCTTTTGGGTTATTCGAGTGGACCGTTCCCATGGAGCCTGAGTGACCCGTATTCATCGAGCTAATCAAATCCATCGCTTCACCGCCGCGCACTTCTCCCACGATAACTCTGTCAGGACGAAGTCTTAAAGAAGATTTCACGAGGTCTTTTAAAGTCACGAGCCCCTTGCCATATTCGTCGGCCGGGCGAGCTTCCATGTATAAAACGTGGGTGTTGTAAATTTTTAATTCGGAAGAATCTTCCAGTACGAGAATGCGTTGATTGGGTTGACAGCGCGATGCCAAAATATTTAAGAGCGTTGTCTTTCCGGATCCAGTTCCGCCCGAGACGATAATATTTTTTTTAAGATAAAGGCAGACATCTAAAAATCTGGCGGCTTCGGCGTTGAGTGCGCCCTTCGCGATCAGATCCTTCATCTCGAGTTTTGTTTTTGAAAACTTACGAATCGCGACCGTAGTTCCGCACTTTGCGACGGGCGGGACGACCGCATGGATTCGAGAACCATCTGGCAATCGGGCATCTAAAAAAGGATGCTCTTCGCTAATCGGTCTTCCCACAAACTGAGAAATATTTCGAACGGCTGCCATTAAGGCACCTTCGTCATCGAACTTTACGTCTGTTTTTTCAACAAGACCCTTTCGTTCGATGAAGATGGTTTCAAATCCGTTGATCATGATTTCAGAGACGCTGTCGTCCTGCAAAAAATGAAGAATCGGTTTTAAAAAGGCTTGTACGCTGGCTTCAAAAACGGACATCGAGTTCCCCTTATCAATTATTCAACGACGATTTCGCCGGCAGCGCCCGAGAGCGCATCATAGAACGTGTAGGTTCCACGAACGGGTGTCACCACCACTTCGGTTGTTTTATTTACAGAAATTTCTTTAGTGACTTCGAATTTTACCTTTTCAGCTTGGGCTGCGGGATCTTCTTTTGCAATCCAACGCTGAACTTGAAGTTTTTCGATAATCAACGCAGCGGATTTTTTATTGAGCGTTGCAAAAATCAGACGTGTTTGATTCCCTTCTTTAATTCGAATTCGCGATGGAAAAAACTGATTGTTCGACAGAATAATCGCTACGTCCGGAACGCCCATCGCGGGTTGAAGGGGAGTCGACGGCGTAATCGGAAGTTTTTGATTGGCGGCACCAAAAGGATTCATCCCGGCGAGCATGGGGCTTAAAGTTTCGACCGAGACTTGTGCCGGGGCACGCGTCGGAGCGGGAAGCGGTTGGGGGCCGTACACGGGCGTTTCAATCACTGAGGGTGCTTGCGAGGGCGTCGCGGGTAGCGCCGTCAGCATTGAAGGAATGGCTTGAGGAACTCCCAAAACTTCGGGCGTCACTTGGGTCGAAAGTTCGGGATGGTCTTCTTTTTCTTTCGCGGCTTTGGGATCGGTTAGAGCATCTTGGAAAGAAAAATCGTCATCCACATCCAAAAGAAATGACGGATCAAAAGCTGTGTTTGGAAACGGCGCAATTTTCTCATCTTTTGAAGTGAGGGCTTGCGGTTCCTTTTTCAGTTTCAAGGCTTTGGATAATGATGGGATTTTCTCTGGAGTTTCGGCCAGTAAAATTGCAGAACAAACGAGCAAGGAGCTCAGCAAACCAAAGTGTTTCATAGACATTTCTCCATTTTCTTTATCGGTCTTTTGAAAGGAAGAAATGATAGGGATTTGAATTTCGACCTCCGTCCCCCGGTTTTAAAAGTTCGACAGGGGTAGATGAGTGTTTGGCAGGGGGGCTTAAAGGATTGGGATTATTTTGAAATTTAGAATTGTGAAGATTGTGTTGGCTAAAAGATCGGCGGGAGTTCAGAGGGTGTACAGGTGTCTAAAACTGCGACGTTATTAAAATTCGTGAAGCATGTCAGAGGGTTTTGTGAATTTGGCAAACATGGCCTTTTGATTGCAATTTGTATTAAGCACACGGGTTGATAAAAAATTAAAGGCCGTTTCATTTCAGGGTATTGGGTTCTAGGGGCGCGGGGCAGAGTTTTAGATCTTAAAGCGCGGAACGGAAGGCAAATAGGGGTAAAAGTCGCAGTGGCTTTTACCCCTATTTTATTTGGTGCAGTTAATAGAATTCAAAGTCTGTCATTGCGAGGGTGCGTAGCACCCGCGGCAACCTTTGTGAGGCTGAACTGGGAAGGTTGCCGCGGGTGCTACGCATCCTCGCAATGACGGAGATTTTCGCGGTCGTATACTGGTTCGACAGATTTTCACAATTGTCGTTCTGTATACAGAAATTAAATCCAACCCATTCAAACACTTAGCGATGGGGCTCCAGTGTATTCTTTGGCAAGGTGTGTGCATTCTATAAAAGTACACAGGACTTTTTTATGAAACTAAAACTCCACATTTCGATGATTTTGGTTCTTCTCTACTCTCCTTTCGCATTCTCTGAATTCGGCGGCGGAGTGGGCGGAGGTTATCCAGGCGCTAACGGCTACTACGGTGGATTTGGTGGAATGAATGGTGGCATGGGTATGGGCGGCGGAATGATGGGTGGAATGGGGATGATGGGCGGCATGGGCATGATGGGAATGGGTGGCGGTAGCCAAGGCAGTGGCGCGGGAAAAGAAGCCGCTGAGAAAATCAGTTCATATGCAAAAGAATCCAATAAACAAATTCAAGAATCCGCTAAAAGTTTTCAAGAAAATCTGACTAAGGGAAGCGAAAACATGGCAAAAGCTATTCAAACCATGACTCCTCAAGATCCCACCCAGGGGATCATGGGAGAGCTCAACAAATCTTCTGCCGATATCCAAGCTCAATATGCGGCAAATCCGGATAGACAACCGATTGGTTCAAATACGGTAAAAGAAATTGAAGAAGAATACCAAAAGCTCACTGCCGTGAAAATTCAAACAGCCACTGCGATCGGCGAAGCTTCAACGGGAAACAGCGGCCGCAACGTTCAACAATTGCAAACAGCTTCCACGTTACAAAGACTGGGCGCAAAAGGCCGTCCTTCAAATGATCCCTTAGGTTTGGCAATGGGCGCTCAAACGGCTGCCGAAAAATCTAACCCTGCACATTCGGATGGTCGAGGTTTTGCGAAGGGAAAAGCGTACAACTCTGCTTTTTCAGACTCTCCGGACTCGATGTAAGATTTCCTAAAAAGGCATTCAACTTTTCTTTCGAACGCTCACTCATCTTTTGATTTCTGAGTTTCTTATCTTTCCTGACAGGAATTTCTAAAGGCGGTAACACTCCGATGTTCGAATTCATCGGTTGAAAATGCGTGCGTGCTTCATCCGATACCGCATGAGTCAAAGCGCCCAACATCGTTTCGGGAGGAAGAGTCCACGGAGACGCATTTTGATAAATCAAAGACGCATTGATTCCCGCGAGCATTCCGGTCGCAACCGACTCGAGATAGCCTTCGGTGCCGGTTAATTGCCCCGCAATAAAAACGTTCGCATTTTTCTTCAATTGCAGTGTGGGCAGAAGATGCTTCGGCGAATTGATGTAGGTGTTTCGGTGCATACTTCCCAAACGTAGAAACTCGGCGTTTTCAAGACCTGGGAGCTTTCTAAAAATTCTCTCTTGTTCTTTGTATTTCAATTTCGTTTGAAAACCGACGAGGTTATATGCCGTTTTGTGTTTGTTTTCGGTTCTTAACTGAATCGTTGCATAGGCCCAACGCCCCGTTTTGGGATCGGTTAAGCCAACCGGCTTCATCGGACCAAAGGCGAGTGTCTGTCTACCTCGCGAAGCAATGGCTTCAATCGGCATACAGCCTTCGAAATACTTTTCTTCCTCAAAATTGTGGGGCAATACAACGTCTCCCGTCAGTAAGTCATCAACAAGGGTGTCATACAAAGTCTTATCCAAAGGAATATTCAAAAAGTCTGGCGTTTCACCTTTGTCATAACGATTTGCAAAAAACATTTTAGAGAAGTCTAAACTCTCGGCCGAAACAATCGGAGAAATTGCGTCGTAAAAATAAAGTGAGTTTTCGCCGAGCAATGTACTTAAATTTGCAGAAAGTTCGGGCGAGGTGAGAGGACCCGTTGCTAAAATCACGAGTTGATTTTCGGGAATCACCGTTAATTCTTCTCGACGAATTTCAATATAGGGATGGGTTGAAAGTGCTTGTGTGATTTCTTCACTCATTTTGTCGCGGTCAACGGCAAGGCTGCTTCCGGCCGGCACTTGATGGGCGAATGCTTTTTGCAAAACAAAAGATCCCAATTGATTCAGCTCATCTTTTAAAATACGTGACGCGCTATTCTCTTGAATGGATCCAAAACTATTACTGCAAACGAGCTCGGCAAACCCCATGCCCGTATGGGCTTCGGTCATTCGTTGGGGGCGCATCTCGTAAAGAATGACGGGAATTTTACGCGAAGCAATTTGGTAAGCGGCTTCACTTCCGGCTAATCCAGCTCCAATTACAATAATGGGTTTTTGAGTCACTTTCCGCTTCCTTGACCTAAGTAGAGCGTTCTCTTACACTAAACATTCAACCAATAGCAATCTCTATGATCATCGAAGCTTACGCAGCCAATGGACCTCAAGAAACTGTAAGAACTTCCGTTAGTTTTATCGATCTGCTCGCAAGTTCGAGCCCCATCGTGATGGGAGTTTTACTTCTCTTAGTCGCATTCTCTTTCTTTTCTTGGGCCGTGATTTATTCGAAATGGAAAATGGTAAAAAAATGCCGAGATTCGAGTGAGCAATTTTTAGAGATCTTTTGGGGCGGGAAGAGCATGGATTTTATTTACTCCGAATCCAAAAAATATCCTGCAGCTCCTGTCTCGAGACTTTTTCAAGCCGGTTACAAAGAACTCCAAAAAATTATCGAAAAAGAACGACAGAAAACAGATAAAGGCGACGGAGCGGTGACGCCGCATGCGTCTTCCATCGAAAATGTCGAAAGAGCTTTGACGATGTCTCACCGTCTCGAGAGTTTAAAGCTTGAAGCCTCGATGACTTTTTTAGCAACGGCTGCGAGTACGGCTCCGTTTATCGGTTTATTTGGAACCGTTTGGGGAATTATGAATGCCTTTCAAAATATTGGCGTTCAGGGTGGAGCGAGTCTTGCAACCGTCGCACCTGGGATTGCCGAAGCTTTGATTGCGACTGCAGTCGGATTAGGTTGCGCGATTCCGGCGACGATGGGATACAATTTTTTCAATCATAAGATCCGAGCGCTACGAGCGGATATGGATGTCTTCGGTTCTGATTTTTTGAATATCATTAAGCGCAATTTTTTAGCGAATTGATTGTTTCAAATTAACAAAGGTGGATATGGCTGGCTTTCGTCCCTCATCAGAAGACAATGCACCTGTCAGTGATATCAATATCACGCCACTCGTCGACGTGATGCTTGTGCTTTTGGTCATCTTTATGGTGACAACTCCACTCATGGAAAATGGAATTCCGATTAAACTTCCCAAAGCGTCTGCGAAAGCTCTCCCTCAGGATGTGAAACCAACCACGATTACGATCAGCAAAGATGCGAAAGTTTACTTCGAAAAAGAAGAAGTCAGTCTTGACGCTCTATACCCAAAACTCGTGAATTACTACAAAGACAAGCCTAACAAAGAGATTTTTGTGCGTGCAGATGACGCAGTTGCTTACGGAATCGTGGCTCGCGCAATGGCCTCGGCAAAATCCGCAGGAATTGATAAAATAGGATTAGTCACCGAACCTCCCGATTCCAAGAAATAGACCTTAAAGTTCATGAGCCAGCATACCTTAGATGATAAGTTTTTAGAGTTGCCTTCATCCGCGTTGACGGTTTCGCTCGTCTTGCACGGCATGCTCATCTTCTGTGTTGTGAGTGTGAAGGTTCTCGATAAAATGGGCGTCGAAATTTTTAAGAAAAAAGAAGATGTCTCTCAAAAAATGTATCAGAGTTTTATTCAAGTCGATGTGGTCGGCTTGCCGCAGCAGTTAATCAACGAAAAACCGAGCCTCGACACCACGATGCCCATTGTTGAAAAACCTAAAGTCACAAAAGAAGAGGTCGATAAAAAATCCCACGAAGACGAGATGAAGCTCGCAAGAGAAGTCGAGCAGAAAAAAGCAGAAGATCTGAAACGACAAAAAGACATTGCTGACATGAAAGCGAAAGCCGAAGAAAAAATCGCGCACGAAAAAAAGTTAAAAGCAGATAAAGAAAAAGCCAAGGCGTTAAAACAACTCGAGTTCGAAGCAAAAAGAGAACAAGCTTTAAAAGGTTTGCAATCCGCCGCCGGCAAAAAAGGTCGTGGTAAAGTCGTCGGAAACGTTCTCTCTCAAGGGACTTCTTCCACCGGAGCCATCGGGACGGTAAAGGATCGGTATCGCGGAATTATTAAAGAAGAAGTTCTCCAACATTTCAGCGTTTCTTTTTGGCAGAAGAAAAAATTACTCAAAGCGGGTGTGCATTTAGAATTGATGGCGAGCGGAAAAGTAAAAAGCCGAAAAATTATCAGTCCCTCGAGTGATTCGCTTTATGACTCTGCCGTCTTAAACGCCATTGACCAGTCGACGTTTCCTCCACCCGATGAGGACTCTATCTTAAATGATGGGATAGACATATACTTTACACCATGAACCCTACGGAGAAGAACTATTAGAAATCAGTCGTTGCGAGGAGCGGAGCGACGAAGCAATCTCGCTGCAAAAGGACGCTCATGTAAACGGCGAGATTGCTTCGTTGCCCCGCTTCTCGCAATGACGGCTATCAACGGTTTCGAAAGGACCCCAATGAAATACCTCTTATTCCTCCTCTGTGCTTTCTCAATGGCGAAAGCCGAAACGTCGATTCTTGTCAGTGGAGCCACGGTTCGAAAATCTAAAGTCGCGCTCGGGCAAGTCCGCGCGATGGGCGAAGGGCATGATGCGACGTTGGCACGAAATATTTTTGACCAATTTCAATCGGATTTAGACTTTGCGAATATTTTTGATTTTTTGCCATCCTCGCTATTTAGTCCTTTTGATACCCCAGACTCAGAAGCGATGAATTATCAGGGCTACTCTTCTGCGGGCGCCTCGTTTGCGATCAAATTGGGTTACAAAGTCACGGGCGGAAAACTTTTCTTACAAGCGAGCCTTTACGATGTTCCGGGGCAGAAAAAAATTCTATCGAAGAGTTATCAGAATCCTCCAGCGCAGTACTCTCGACTCGTCCATGCGGTCGTTGAAGACATTTTAAAAGAACTCATGGGCGAACGAGGGCTATTCTTCAGTCGAATCGTGATGGTCTGCGCAGACTACAAAAAACGCATGCCTCCCAAAGAAATTTACGTAGTCGATCCCGATGGACGTAATTTAGTACGACTCACTAGCGACAACACGATTTCCTCTCGTCCCGCATGGTTTCCCGACGGAAGAAGTATTTCCTACACTCAACACGAATGGGTCATCTTAAATGGCCAAAGAAAAAAAGGAACGGTTTTAAAAAAACATAATCTTGAAACCGGAGGAAGAGTCATCCTCTCCGCTCGCGAAGGAATGAATAGTGGCGCGACCTGGTCCGCCAAATATCCAAAAGGCATTGCAACGTTAAGTTACACGGGACGGCCGGAACTTTATTTTATCGGCAAAGAAAGTATTTCTGATCCCGAACCGATCAGTCGCGAAATCCGTTGGAAAAAATTAAGCGGCGAAGGTTTTCAAGCCAATATGGAATCCCAACTTTTTGATGTCGAACCGAGTTGGAATCCAGAAGGAACTAAAATTGTTTTCTCGAGTGCACGTTCAGGACACCCAATGATTTACGTCCTAGATGTCGCCACAAAAATTGCAAACCAGCTCACTTTCGCCGGACAATATAACTCGAGTCCCGCATGGTCTCCCAAAGGCGATAAGATTCTTTTCGCGGCTCAACAATCCGGCACCGGAAATTTTGATATCTACGTTATTGATCCGGATGGAAGTAACCTCTCCCGACTCACGGCAGGCGACAAAGGCAGAAGAACCAATTCTGAAAATCCTTCCTTCGCTCCGACAGGAAGACACTTTGTTTTCTCAAGCAACGAAGGCGGCCATTACGGCGTTTACGTCATGACGGTCGACGGCACCCAGAAAACACGGATTTCTCCCACCGACAAAGAATGCCAAACTCCAATGTGGGGTCCCAACGACGGCTGAATTTTTGCGCTAAACCGTCATTGATTCGTTCTTGTCATTGCGAGCATGCGTAGCACGCGTGGCAACCTTCCCAGCTCAGCGTACAAAGGTTGCCGCGCGTGCTACGCACGCTCGCAATGACGACGCGTCTTTCCTTCTGCGATTTGGAAATGGTTATTCGATTGTCAGCGACTTCAGCAGATCGAGTTGATCCAAAACTTTTCCGGAACCGATCACAACGCACTTCAACGGATCTTCTGCGTACATCACAGGCAAACCTGTGCGTTCACGGATTAAAATATCAAAGTTTGCGAGAAGGGATCCACCGCCTGCGAGGACAATCCCTTTATCGACGATATCGGCTGCCAGTTCAGGAGGCGTTCTTTCGAGTGCCTGCTTGACTGCATCGACCACAATATTGACTTGATCGACTAAAGCTTCGCGGATTTCATCCGAGCTGACAGTGACGGTCTTCGGACTTCCGACAACGAGATCACGTCCTTTGACTTCACAGTATTTCACTTCGTCAAAAGGAAACGCGTTTCCGATTTCAATTTTAATTTGTTCGGCGGTGCGCTCTCCGATAAGTAAATTGTATTGGCGTTTGATGTAGTTGACGATCGCATCGTCAAACTTATCACCTGCCACGCGGACCGATTGACTGTACACAATTCCGCCGAGCGAAATCACAGCCACTTCAGTGGTTCCGCCACCGATATCCACAATCATATTGCCGGAAGGTTCGGTAATCGGAAGGCCTGCTCCAATCGCGGCTGCCATCGGTTCTTCAATCAGAAAAACTTCGCGAGCGCCCGCAGATTGCGCGGATTCTCTCACAGCACGTCTTTCCACTTGGGTAATTCCAAAGGGAACGCAAATAATAATTCTGGGTCTAACCAACGTAATTTTTTCGTTGGATTTTTGGATGAAATATTTCAGCATGCTTTGAGTCACTTCAAAGTCTGCAATCACACCATCTTTCATCGGGCGAATGGCGACAATACTACCCGGCGTGCGGCCTAACATTTCTTTGGCTTCTCTTCCGACGGCTAAAACTCGACTTGGACCGCCTCTCGGATTTTTGTGAACTGCGACCACCGAAGGTTCATCGATGATGAGTCCGCGATTTTTTGCATACACTAAAGTATTGGCAGTTCCTAAATCAATGGCGAGATCGCTTGAGAACATTCCCATCAACCGATTCATGGTTCTTCGAATGGGATTCAGCGTTGGCATACAGGATACCCCCAGGGTCGTTTATGATTTTATAACACAACTAGTCTAAGTGTCTGTGAATATACTGTGACGAAGCTCAAGAGTCACCCTCAAATCGCTCAAATAGACAAAATTTAGGCACTGTTAACGCGGTAAATCATTCGTGTCACAGAGCGACACTCAGGAATAGATCAACTCTCTCAGAAAAAAAGCCGAAAACGTTAGGGTAATCATACGTGAGGACCGTTTTGGATTTTAAACCTTTCAGACTTGGAGATTATTTGCTGCTCGAGCGGCTCGCCACAGGCGGGATGGCCGAGGTGTATCGTGGCAAACTCCGAGGTGCCGGTGGGTTCGAAAAGCAACTCGCGATCAAACGCATTCTTCCGCATTACAGTTCGAACGAAGAGTTTGTGCGCATGTTCGAATTTGAAGCGAGACTTTCGAGTCAACTGACTCACGCAAACATCGTTCAAATCTACAACTTCCAAAAAATTAGCGGCGCTTATCTTTTGACGATGGAGTTTGTAAACGGAAAAAATTTAAGACAGTTCGTTAACAAAGTAAAAAAGATTAACTACACGGTTTCGATTGCGTGTGCAGTTTACATCATCAATGAAGTTTGCAAAGGACTCGATTACGCGCACTCGCGAAAAGATGAAACCGAAGGCAAGCCTCTCAATATCATCCATCGAGACATGTCCCCGCAAAACGTGATGCTCTCCTACGAAGGGGCCGTCAAAATCGTGGACTTCGGAATTGCAAAAGCACGTGACCGTGCGGACGAAACGCGATCGGGTGTGATCAAAGGCAAGTTCGGTTATATGTCGCCCGAGCAAGCCAATGGCGAATCCATTGATTCTCGGACGGATATTTTTTCAAACGGGATCATGTTGTATGAATTAACGACCGGAAAAAGACTTTTTCAAACAGATAACGACATTGCGACTTTAAAACTCATTCAAGAGTGCATGATCGCGGTGCCGACTAAAATCAATCCCAAGATTCCTCTCGATCTCGAAAAAATTATTTTGAGAACGCTTACAAAAGATCGCAACACCCGATTTCAAACGGCCGGTCAAATGCACCGAGCCCTTCAAGAATTTTTGAATAAACACTTTCCTTCTTTTACACAAAAAGACCTCGCAGATATTCTTCATTCTGTTTTTGTCAGTGAAATGGAAATGGAACAAAAGCGTTCGGAAGATATTAACCGACAATCCATTCCGTTTTCTCAAGGAGAAGTCTCTACTCGTCGCGAAGACTCGAGTCTTTCCGTTCACAGCCGCACCGAAAATGAACCAGTCACAAACTTTGATAAAGAAGAAGAAACCGGTTTTACATTCGGTGAAGACAGTGGATTAAGCGATCTCTTAAAAGAGATCGAAGACCAGAGTAAATCCAATCAACCGGTGAGATCGATTTCGCGATCGGCCGCGAAGGAAGTTTCTATCCAATCTCCGACTGAAGTGGGCACTTCAACCGAAGCAAAAACTTCGGTTCGTAACGAAGAAAAAGAAGTGGCAACGGAACTGAAAACGATTGTCTCTCGTCCAGAGGACAGTGTCTCGTCTCCTTCTCATTCGAACCCCGAGATGAAGGGCGAAGTGACAAAAATCGAAGAGATCCAAGAATCTTCGGCCACGCCCGCAGTCTCGATCAATCGAGAACCTTACACGCACACTCCGACATTGCCGAATATGGGTCTGGCAAAAGACATCGGCGCCTCTCGAAAATCGATTTCGTATCCGAATCGTTCGGTGACGGAACAACCGATTGAAATCGAAACTCAGTCGAAAGTGGAATCGAGCCAAACGAGCCCCCACAAGATTGAACCCAATAGTCAGAATATCGAAAAATCGATTACTCAAGACCAAAAACTTTCAAAAGATACCCAAGGAAACTTCCGTCTTCCAAAAAGCGAGCCGCTCATTGAACTAGCGGGGGCAAAAAAACGCATTCACGATGCGCATCGAATGGAAGAAGTGGCAGAACCCAAAAAACACCATTCGGTTTCATGGGTGACTCTAGTTTTAGTCGCGGTCATTACCTACGCGGGTGTCGAGCTCATTCAACGAGGATTGCAAAAAGAACCTCAAAAGATGGTGGTCGAGACGATTTTGCCTGAAAGACCCGTCGCCGCAGTTCCAAAACCGAAAGTCCTTCCTCCGAATCCTACGCCGGCTGCGGTTCCGATTGCAGGGGACTTGTGCACGCTCAAAGCCGAAACCGATCCTCCAGGAGCGGTTTGGTCGGTGAATGGTCAGAATAAAGGGGTTGTGGGTGTTGCGCTCGTTGCTTGTAATGAATGGGTCGAGGTCGTGATTAAAAAAGCAGGGTACGAGACGCTTTCGAATCGAATTAAAGCGCAAAAGCAGATGAAACCATATCGATTCACACTGAAGGCGGCCGCCGAAGGCATTTTAGAGTTTAAATTAAATTATCGCGCGCGTCTCTTTGTCGATGGCAGCGAAATTCAGACTTATGATGCGGACAAATTTTACACGCTTTCACTGCCCGCCGCCCAAGACGTCAAACTCCGATTTCTCAATGAAACACTCACCATCGACACTGAAACCGTTGTTCGAGTCAAAAAAGGTCAGATGGAACACCGCCAGTTTAAAATCGACGAACTTCCCAGATACCAATAATCGCGGTACAAAAGCTAGAAAGCAGTCTTGCTCTGTTGAGAAGATCGAAGTTCTGTCATTGCGAGGGTGCGAAGCACCCGCGCAATGACATTTTTAGAGTGACGAGATACGAACGATGGCTCTCAAAATCAGAAACCCCCAATCACTTCCTCTATTTTTAATGCCTCTCCGCGAACCACGTTTCCGTTCGCTTTGGACCGCCAATCTCATTTCAAATATCGGCACTTGGATGCAACAAATGGGCGCATCGTGGTTAATGGCGTCTCTAACAAGTTCCGCCATGATGGTCTCCCTCGTCCAAACCGCCAATACAATCCCGATGTTTTTTATCGCAATCCCGGCAGGCGTATTTGCCGACTTAAACGACAAAAGAAAAGTCCTGCTCTTCAGCCAAACCTTTATGGCGATGGCAGCGTTTTTACTGGGCGTCATGGTGTACTACGACAAAGTAGGACCCTGGGAACTTCTCTTCTTCGTTTTCTTACTCGCAATGGGAAGCGCGATGAATATGCCGGCTTGGCAATCCGCCGTTTCAGCGCTCATGAAAGATCCGCTCGATCTCCCACAAATGGCGAGCTTGAATAATATGAGCTTCAATCTCGGCAGAAGCGTAGGCCCAGCGCTCGCGGGCTTTCTGTTTGCCTGGATGGGAGCCGCTTGGCTATTTCTCATCAACGCGGCATCGTTTATCGGCGTCATCTGGGTTTTCGTAAAGTGGAGTCGAGAGAAACGAACGGAAGAACCCGCCCAAGGAACGTTTTGGGCAGCTTTAAACGAAGGGTTTCAAATCTGTCGAAGTTCTCAAAGATTTAAATTTATTTTAATCCGATCGTTTAGCTTTTTCTTTTTTGGAACTTCGCTGTGGTCACTTTTGCCGCTAATCGCACGCGATGTGCTTCGACAAACCTCTTCAGGTTTTGGATTTATGATGGCCTGTCTCGGAGTGGGTGCCGTCATCGCAGCCATCTTACTGCCTTACTTCAGACAAAAACGGGATCCGACTCAAGTGATCGAATTTTCAACTTTTGTTTTTGCAGTCTCCTCTTCTATCGTCGCAAAAAGCGGGAATTATGCTCTGACTTGTTTTGTCTTGGTCGCTTGCGGAATGACTTGGGCAGCGATGGTTTCTCAGCTGAACGCTGCGGCGCAAGTGACGTTTCCAATGCAAGTGCGCTCGAGAGCGCTCGCGATTTATTTCGTCGTCTTTTACTTCGCGCTAGGAATCGGAAGCCTCGTTTTCGGTAAAATCGCCGAAATGACGTCTGTTCAGATGGCGATATGGATAGCGAGTGGGGGGCTATTAGCTTCCCTCCCTATTTTAAGAAAAGTTAGATTATAATAGAGAGATGAATAAAATTCCGAGAAAAGTCCTTCTGGCGGGGGGCGTTTTAATTTTCTCAGCGCTTCTTTACGCGCAAGATAAAACCAAACCTCACGAAAATCCGGACGGTGAAATCCGTCATCGAGAAGTCCTAGATGCGATTTATGCGAGGCGACCTGCGCCGGACCGAGAAGAAAAGCAAGAAGCCCTTTTAAAGTCGATCCGGGGAAAAGAACATCACTCAGGTCTACTCTGGCATAAGTTTAACCTCGACATCGGAATAGATTTTTTCCACGATATAGCATCTCAGGGCCGGATTCCGTTTGTGGAGGCGGAAGCGAGACTGATGGCAATCAACGACAGGATGAAGTTACCTAAGGGAGTCACTGCGCAGGAGCGCGAGTGGTACAGAAATCGAAAACAACTGCTCGCGTTGCTCAAGAAGTTCTATGAATACCGAGACCTGAGCGACTCCGTAGCAAAAGGACTGATTAATTTCAGCGTGGGGAGCGAATTATGCCACTGCATCTATTCAGACAAGCTCTTGCTCCGGACACATGTCGCTGAGAACAGAAAAGAAGATTACGAAAACAATGCGGGAGTCAATTTCACCGTCAAAGCAAAAGATAATTCCTATTACACTTTGTGCACGTTTCCTTACAGCGGTGCGAACGACGACAGTCCAAGATCTTTTGTTCTCCATTTTGACAAAAATTTTAAATTATTTGAAGCTTTTCAATCCAACAAGCCATTCTACGACCTTTCAAGTTCCTCCAAGTGGACCCCAGTAAACTTTGCGTTTGAAACCAAAGACGTGCTGGTAAAAGAGGATTACAAAACGAAGAAAACCGCACTCGTTTTTACAAAAAAAGAAGAAATATCCGAAAACGAAAAGTTTAATTTGTACGTAAAAAGCGGTTCTTCATCGTCAGAGGGTGCTGCAATTGCGATCGCGAGAAACCAATCCAAAGAAACCTTTTCATTTGAAAATGTTCCCTCATTTTTTGAAACAAATGAGTTGTCTTATCCCAAATAAAACTATTTTGACCGGAGCCACTGAGTAGCCGCGAGATAGCCAGGAGTTCCTGCAACCGATCCGCAAGGGTAACTTCCCGCTCCACAGTAGAAGAGATTCTTATAATCACCAAATTGATAAAAGCTTCGGTTTGGTTGTGAGGAAAAAGTCCGTTGAAGGTAAGTTTGATTTTCGCAGAGTTCGATGTGATCGATGTTTCCTTCGGGGAAATAGAACATTTCTTTTAAATCTTTAGGGGTGTAAAGAACGCTTCCCACAAACGCGTCTGGATTTTCAATTCGAGATAAAATATTTTGAGTGATTTCCTCTTTTATTTGGGGAAGATCTTTACCTCGTTCGGTAAAGCCCATGTCTTTGCAAAAAGCTGAGAGATAATCGTAATCCATCTCCCTGCCCATTCTTCTAAACGCCGCACCCTCACAGTACACCTGGATACAACTCGGTAAATAATGATCTCGTCGCTTCTGAATCTGAGAATTTGACTCTTGAAAGCGTTTAAAGTCCGAATGAGCGTAGATAAATCGAAAAGCGGAGTCGAAATCTGCCTTTTTCGTATCGCCTTTCCATTTCACCGGAGCCTTGAAGACGAGAAGCACTTTTCCACTCGAACCTAGAGTCTTCTTACCCTCTACGATTTTCATGTCGTCGCAAATTTTTGCGGCTGTGAAAGGATCGGTCGCGATAAAAATCGCATCCGATTTTACAAAGGCGGTTGCTTGTTGCGCGTCTTTGTATTCGACCGTCAAAGACGCCGTGTCGATGCGTTTCACTTGGCACGAAGTGAGAGTCTGAACGCCTAGTTTTTGATTGATCTCAGAAAGTTTGGACGTGATTTCCCAAATTCCCCCGCGAACATAGCCCCAATTTCCGCCGAAGACATTTCCAGAAGCCATTAGAGGAATACTTAAAGCGGAGAAGGGGGCTTGAAGTGAAACAGGCCCACTCTCTGTCACAGGCATACTTTTTAGGATTTTGAGAACATCGGAAGTAAAAAATTCTTTGTAAAGATCTTCGGCACTTCCCGAGATCCATCTTTGAGTCAAAGTCTTTCCTAAAGAAGCTTCAGCTTCTTCCAAGGAAGGAACTTTGGCTTCTCTAAATCCTGAAATTAAAAACTGGCGGACTTTTTCAAGTTCGATGTTGTATCGGATGATATTCCCGTTTTCGTTCCAGCGGGCTTTCACTTCGTCGGCGAATTCTTTTGTGCTCGAATCGAGTAAGAGCGGTTTCGCATCGTCTCCAAAATACGCCAAGGTAGGATGTGAAGGACGATACACTTCGATTTTTTCTGCGAGGCCCGTTTCTTTAAAGACAAAGTCTTGCATCATCCCGAAAACGCTCGCGCCTGTGGGTACGGGATAAGTCTTTCCCTTGAACTCGATGTCTTTAAACGTACAAGCTCCGCCGACTCTTTCGTTGCGTTCGAGAAGTGTGACTTCGCAGCCCGATCGCTGCAGGTAATTTGCGGCGACGAGTCCGTTAATCCCGGCTCCGATGACGGTGACTTTTTTCATTTTAAAGAGAAACTTGTCCCACTTGTTGAGTGAGGATTTGATCAATTCCGTACAGTAAGCCCTCGCGCGAAGAGTAAGGTCCCGGAGTGTAAGACATCGAACTGATTCCTACTTGCGAAAGTTCGGAGACATACCAATCTTCGCGATTGACCTCATCCCAGAAAATCGCGGCATCCTCGGCCGAAAATCCCGGTTTTTTAAGTTCATCCGGATGAAAATGAAACTCACAGATAATTTCTGTCAGGCTAGGACTTTTAGGCCACATCGTATGGGTCATCAGAAAGTCGGGATGATAGCTTAGAAGCAGATTCGGATTCACCCAATAGTAGTAGACATGGCGCTTTTGTTCTTCGTTTAACTTTTCAAAAATTTTTCGGTCGGTTTTTCCGCTCACGGTCATGCTGGCGATGCCGTCGTTCAGAGACATTTTTCCACCTGAAAACTCGGGAGAAAGGGGTTCATTCTCTCCGCTCATGTAGTGGCTTAATTTTTTAAGAGTAGGGTGAATCACCGGACAGTGCAGGCATTCTGAATAGTTTTGGATGATGAGCTTCCAATTGGCTTTCACAGTATAGTGAATTCTTTTTCCGAGTTTTAATTTTTCGGGCTCCCAAGCTTGGAATTTGGGATAAATTTTACCCAAAGAAGATTTGAGAGACGGAGCCTTGGAAGAAAGATTAATCCAAATATTTCCATCCCACGTATCGCATTGAATGGAATGTAAGGGATAGTCTTTCATCGAAAAATCTTCGTTGTCAGACATATGAGGGGCTCCGACAAGCTCGCCGTTTAACCCGTAAGTCCACGCATGGTAGGGGCACGAAATTCTACCTTTAAAGTTCCCGCTCTCTTTGTCACAGATCCGCGTGCCTCGGTGTCGACACACATTGAAAAACGCTCGGGGTTGATGACTTTCATCGCGAGTTAAAATGACATTCTCGCCCAAAATTTCTCTCGTAAAAAACTGTCCAGGGGTTGCGATTTGCTCCTCGCGGCCGGCACAAATCCATTGATCGAAGAATATCTTTTTGATTTCTTCGGTAAAATATTTCTCGTCCGTATAATACTTCGCGGGGAGGGTGAATTTGCTATTCGAGTTTTCGTTGAGATTGATTGGCATAGATGATCAGTCCTATCGCAAGCATCACGGAGGTCCCTAAAAATGTTTTCAAGGGGACTTCCCAGTGAATGATACTAGTTCCTGGAGAAAAAGAGATCAAAATCGCAAATACCGTTGTCAAAAATCCGCACAGGGCGATTGCGGTTTTACCGAAACCTCCAAAAGGCACTTCGTAGATTTCAGAATTCGAAGCCGCATTTTTTCGAAGCGCGAATAAGCAAAGAAAAAGATAGCAATAGGGGATGAAATACAAAATCAGACACATATCAACGAGAATTTTATAAGCGTCTTCAAGCGCTGTCGAAGCGCCGACCGTTGCAAAAAGCGTAAAGAGCGTTGCCACTCCCGTTTGTACGAGAATCGCGATGTACGGCGTTCCAAACTTGGGATGAAGTTTTCCAAAGTTTGGCGGAAGAAATTTATCGACGCCCACCATATACGGGACACGAGCGGCTCCCGCAAACCAAGCCATCATACATCCCACGCCCGCAAGCGTGATGAGTAATCCCGATAACGGAGCAAGCCAACCGAGCCCCATTGGCCCTGAGGTTTCTTGAATCGCCATTAAAATCCCATTTACGACCGAAATTTTTTCTTTAGGAATCGAAACCAAAATCCCCCATGTGCCGATGTAATAGACGGCGCAAATAAGGATTGCCGAGACAAAGATTCCCCGAGTCAGCGTTTTTCTGGGGTTTTCGACTTCGCCTCCTAGAAACGAAACGAGTTCGAGTCCCGCGAGCGCAAAGCACATCTGCGAGAAGAACGAAAATTCATCTAAGCTTGTGAACTTTGGAGTCAGCGTTTCTAACGTAATGAGATTGGCGCTGCCCCGACTCAAGTAGACGACGAGTCCCAAAGCCGCGACGATCGCAGGTGGGATCCAGTTTCCAAAGCCCCCAATATTTTGAACCCATTTCCCGGCGTTCATTCCGATGATACTTAAAATGGCCACAAGCCAAAGGCAGGCGAGAGTTACGGCAACGACGAAGAGTTTATTGTGTTCGAGATTTCCCTCAGGTGAAAAACGGTTGAGAGTAAACGCCAGGTTTCCGCTAACATACATTAAAAGACTGGGGAAATAGATGAGATTATTGACCCAATAACACCAGCCGCAAATAAACCCGTGTTTGGCGCCAAAGGCTCTTTGGGTCCAACGGTAAAGACCGCCTTCTTCTGGATAGCGAGAAGAAAGTTCGGCAACTGCGAGCCCTTCCGGAATGAAAAACACTAAGGTTGCAAGTAACCACAATGTCAGGGAGGACGGGCCATTCGAGGCTGCGGACGCGGTCCATCGCAAGCTTGCCACAGCGACAAGATTGAGAAAGACAATATCGGTAAAACGTAAGTTTTTTCGCATCCCCATTGCCCCGAAAACTAACATAGGCGCGGGTTGCGAACAAACCTAAAACATCTGCCCGGCAGAATAATTTATTCGGTTGACTGGGGTTCCAAAAATGGCATTTCTTAGGGAGAAGGTGAGTCATTTTGGATATCTCTGAAAATTTAGCGGAAGCTTCCACTCTTTCAAAAGAGTACTACTTGGAAGAGGGTTTCTATCAAAAAGAAAAAGAGTTTCTCTTTGGCGACAGCTGGCAGGCTGTAGGCCGCGCTGATTTGGTGAAAAACCCAGGGGATTTCTTTACCACAGAGATCGCAGGAGAACCGCTCGTCATCGCTCGCGGGATCGATGGAGAGTTACGCGCTTTAAGCAATGTCTGCCGACATCGCGGCTCGCTCATCGTCGACAACAGCGGAAACTCAAAAAGCCTGCAATGTCCGTATCATGCCTGGACTTATAATTTAAAAGGAGAGCTCATGGGCGCTCCCGAATTTGAGGGCGTTGCCAATTGGACGAAGAAGTCCGCTTGCCTCCCTCAGTATCGCGTTGAAATCTGGGGACTCTACGTTTTCGTTAATTTAGGAAAATCAAAACTAGAGCTCAAAGAAGTGATGGGTGAAATCCCCAATGATATGCAGAAACGGGGCTATCGTTGGGAAGACTATCAATTCCTCGCTCGCACCCAATACATCGTCGAATGTAATTGGAAGGTTTATATCGATAATTACCTCGAAGGCTATCACTTACCAACAGTGCATCCGAATCTTTATAAAGAGTTAGATTACCAAAGCTATCGCGTCGATACGTTTGAGTATTACAGTTCGCAGTATGCGCCTTTAAGGCCCGTGACTTCAGCAACGAGTGAAACGCGGCGATATGATCCCAATAGTGGCGCGAAAGAGCCTTTGTATTACTGGGTGTTTCCTAATTTTTTAATCAATATTTATCCAGACAATGTCCACTTAAATATTATTCTTCCCTTAGGCGTGAATAAAACGCTGACGCTCTTCGATTGGTTTTCGGTTCCGGGAATGGAAGGCTCACTTGAAAAAACAATCGCCTTTAGTGATCAAGTTCAGAAAGAAGATTTACTGATTTGCGAACGGGTTCAAAAGGGGTTGCAGTCTCGCGATTATTCTCGAGGCCGGTATTCGGTAAAACGTGAGAATGGCGTCCACCATTTTCACAGGCTTCTGCAAAAACAACTGGGCCACGTGTAAAAAGTTGCCAAAGTTAAATTGCGCTTTAAAATTAAGAAATCTCATCAAAAGGAGCTGACGACTTTGACCTCAATCGGAACTTCGCAAACTTTGGCTTTTGTAAAAGAATTTATCACGGGTCCTGATTCCAACATTTTGGAAGTGGGTTCGAAAGACAGTGGCTTGACCGAGGAACTTGGAAACGCGGGCTATCAAGTTACAGCCATAGAAAATATTCTAGAGTTTCAGTCGGAAGAAGTTTTTGATGCAGTTTTATTTACCCGTTCGTTTCATAATCTGCAGTCTCTAGAAACGGTTCTCAATCAAACGAAGAAACTTTTAAATGAAAAAGGTCGGATCTTGATTGAGGATTTTGCGAACGAGCAGATGGATGTCAAAACGGCTGCGTGGTTTTATGACTTAGGCGACGTGATGACGGCGGTTGTGGGTGGAAGTATCGAAGAGGGAACGGATGGACCGTTAGAGCGTTGGAAGAAAGAACATGACTCCGCGCCTTCTGTGCACACACGAAAAGAAATTATCAAAGTGATGGAGAAGAATTTCGGGAATATTCATTCTCTCACCATTCCGTATTTGTATCGGTACTTCGAAGAAAAACTTTCGGCCTCTGAAAATTCGAGTCAAGCGATTCAGAAGATTTACGATTGGGAAATTAAATCGATCGCAAAGGGATTACTCGAACCGATTGGGATGAGAATCGTTGCGAAGAAATATTTTAGTTATTTGAAATAGTACTATTGAATCATTCAGATGTACCACAATCTGTAAATGAGCGACGCGCCTGTATTGACATAGTGTATTACAATAAAGTATAGTGTAAATAATGGCTAGTTTCGAATTTATTCAATGGCTTCTGGATTGGATAGAAAATCAGACTCATTTCGCTTTTGAGTGGGATTTAGGAAATAGAACCAAAAATTTTCTAAAACACGGAATTACAGTCGAGGAAGCAGAATCTGTCTTTGACCAGATAGAAGCTATCAGAGTACTTGGGCAACAAATTCGTCCAAAAGTTAGTGAGCCAAGGTATGGAATTCTTGGAATTACTGGGCAATTGGAACACGTATTTATTTGTTTTACGATCCGAGGCTCTGGGATTCGGATTATCAATATTCGGAGTATGAACAAAAAAGAACGGAGGTTATATGCCGAATTATGTAAAAAATGAAAAAGGTTACGGCAAAGTTAAGTTTGACGCTAAAGCAGTTAAAGAAGCATATGCAAAAAATAAGAAGAAGAGAAAGCATCCTACTAGTGTGAACCTGCCCGAGGAGGTTATTACTGAGTTAAAAGCGCTCGCTCTTAAAATGGAAATCCCCTATCAAACATTAATGCGAAAATTTATTTTAGAAGGACTCGAAAAATCGAAAGCGGCGTAATTCGGTTTTTGTAAATGATAGATGAAAAAGAGCTCTAAGAAAAAGAACTCGATCCAAAACAGAAAAGCACATTCTTGGCGATTGTGCGCTTCTGGGGAGCATTGGGTGCGAACACACCCGCTAAGTATACCTCCAAGTACGAAAAATCCGGCGGGTGGTATGACAACCCGCCGGGGACATTGCGCACACAATCCTACTGGAAAAGATCAGCTATATCCCGATGAAATCCTTGAAATGGCGAAGCAAAATTTTCCAAAGGTAAAAGAGAAGCCGTGCCCTATCGATTTGGGATTTGAAAACAAAGGTGATCAATACGATGATTTCATCGCTGGTTGGACAAAGTATTGGAATGATGTTTTTAGCCCGAAAACACCGCTGGATCCAAATGTAGTTAAAGCCTTGATTGCTTCTGAGTCTGGATTTAATCCTAAAATGTTAGCTAATAAGAAAAATTAAAATAGTGCTCGCGGTCTTATGCAGATTTTAAATTCAACCCGAAAGAATTTAGGTGATGAAAAGGGAGAGCTTAAAGACCATTTTTTGACGGTGACGAAAAACGAATTAAATGATCCTAACATAAATATTTGTGCGGGAATTCGGTGGCTTTTTCAAAAACAGGTATTAGCTTCATCTTATTTAGGCCGGGAAGCTTCTTGGGAAGAAGCTGTGATGAATTATAAAGGAAAACTGAAGAGCAAACCTGATGATTTGGAAGCAATAAAACAAAAAAAGATTTTTCAGAAATACTATGATCGACTGGAGAAGTGTGAACAATCTTAACCAAAGAATTTTATTCTTTTTGATTTTAATATTTCCAATTTTTACCTACTCCTTCGATGGCAGGTTTGAAAAAAGAAAATATGGCCCATACGAGATTTTGCTCTTTCAAGATTTTCGAACTGGTCGTGGAAAGATCATTATTAAAAAGGGAAAGGTCAAAGTTTTCGAAGAGTCTGAAATCGACAATCACTATTACTTTGGAAATCATTTTGATCCGAGTTCTGATGAACTACCTGACATTTTTTCAGGAGGTGACCTTACCGGAGATGGAATAGCGAGTCTTGTCATATCCAACTGGACTGGAGGAGCTCATTGTTGTCACTTCTTGCATGTTTTTGAGCTTGGTAAAAAGCTTAAAAAGCTCGTGACTGTCGAAGCTCTTAGCTCGTCTATCCGATTAGTTGACCTGGATCATGATGGATATCCTGAAATTGAATTTTGGGACGGGGCCATCGATGAACAATTTGCTTGTTTTGCCGGATCGCCTGGCGGAAGAGTTGTGCTGAAGTTTCAAAACGGTCGTTATGAGGTAGCAACTCATTTAATGAAGAAGCCGATGCCAACTACAAAGAAAATAAAACATTTAAAGCGTGATTTGGTGCGTGCTTTTAAAGAAGAGCAAAGTCCTGATCTTCCTTATCCATTTTTAGAAGCCCTTATGGAAATGAGTTATTCTGGTCACTTTAAACTAGCGTTGCAGTTGGCCGATAAAACATGGCCAGTTGAAAAACCAGGATTGGCGAGTTTTAAAAACGAATTTTCAAAAGCTTTACAAAAAAGCCAGTATTGGAAAAACTTCGATTCGCTGAAAGCGAATTGAAGCTATTTCGAAAATTTGAGTCAAGCCGATTCAGGAGATTTACGATTGGGAAATCAAATCGATTTCGAAGGGATTACTCGATTAAGTATCTCAACGACTTAAAATAATTCAAACGAAGCCTCCATTTACCCGAATGGTTTGGCCGGTAATCCAACGAGCTGCATCGCTTGCGAGAAATTGAACAACATCGGCGATGTCTTGGGGAGTTCCAAGGCGACTGAGTGGAGTCTGACCGACCAGTTTCGAAATTTGCTTATCCGTTTTGCCTATGCGAAACAGGTCTGTATCTGTAGGTCCCGGAGCGACACAGTTTACAGTAATTTCGGTTTCGGCCCCAATTTCTCGTGCAAAAGTTCGAGACAATTGTTCGACCGCTGCCTTACTCGCCGAGTAAGTTCCATAAGTGGGGATTGAGAGCTGTGTCACCGATGAACTCAAATTGATAATTCTTCCGCCTCTTCGCATCAGTGGCAGGCTTTTCTTCATCATTAAAAAGGTTCCTTTGGTGTTGGTCGCAAAGATTTTTTCGAAATCTTCTTCGGAGGTCTCTTTGAGGGGGCGGTATAAAACGGAACCCGCGTTGTTTACTAAAACATCAATATGCCCAGTCATTTCTTGAACAAACGAAAGAATTTTATCAATTTCGGAGGATTTGGAGATATCGCCCTCTACGGCGATGGCCTCTCCGCCGGCGCTCTTGATCTCTTTGACTAATGCCTCTGCGGAATCTCGAGAGTGTGCATAATTAACGAAGGTGAAAAAACTGCTCGCCGCGAGTGTTTGAGCAATCGTACGTCCTATCCCGCGGGATGAGCCCGAGACAAAAGCTACTTTTTTAGTTGTTTTTTGATTCATGAAAGACTCTTTTCTTTAAGTTGGAGGTATTCGCTGAGTTCACCTTTTCAGCAGGAAAGTTCGAAGGGATTTTCGCACAATAGTTTCCGATATAGACGCTATGTTTTGAGCAATAGTACCCTTGGGGGCAATCTGCAGAACTTTCGCACCAGGCTCCTGCGAAAATAGGCGATAAAATCAGTATGATTAGGATATTTTGTCTCACAATTATTCTCCTTAAGAGAGAAGATATCTCTTGAATGCAGCATTTGTATAATTGAATAGATTGATATCATTCATCACTACCAGTGATGTCTCTAAACTTGGTCTTTATACTTTTTGCCTGGGAGTAACTTGCCGAGTTCGGTTTTTGCGGCTTGGGTAAAGAGATTCGCAGCGCGAGAATGTTGAACGTCTTTGCGAAAGAGTAATGACACGATCAATTCTGGAATTTTCGGTTCCCAAATCAATTTTAGCGACGATTGCCCCAGACTGCAGGCAGTGTCCGCGGGCAAGAGAGCATAACCTGCACCTGATATCACAAGAGAAGCGATCGTATCGAGACTCGAAACGGTTAGATATCTATCAAATTTTGGGCCCCGCTTGTTCAGCTGTGCCATGATGAGTTCGATGCCGTACATTTGCGGATCGTAAAACAGAACGCCTTTATTTAATTTCGTAGATAGGTCGGAGCCCCAAAGGGCTAGATAGGTTTTATACAGAGGAACGATTTCCATCTCTTGGTGTTGGACGGGGTTTACCGCTAAACCGAAGTCGAGTCTGTAACTGAGAACGTTTTCGATAATGTTTGAGGCGTAATCATGTTGAACCGTAATTTCGATCTCCGGATTAGAGTTCAGAAAATGAGGTAGGAATTTTCTCAGCGCATACAGGCCGGTTGTTTGATGGCATCCGAGAGAAAGACGGGTTCTCATCGTCTTTTTCTTGCCGCTTAATTCATTCGAAACGTCATACCATTGCTCAAGTAAGACTTTACTTTTCTCGAGAAAGATTCTTCCAGCCTGGGTGGGTTGAACTCCGGTTCGCGCACGGACGAGTAAGGAGGCACCCGTGATTGTCTCGAGTCGTTGAATCGCCATCGTCAGCGTGGATTGTTGAACGCGTAGTCTTTTTGAAGCTCCCGTTAAGCTGCCTTCCGAAACAACGGAAATAAAGTATTCGAGATCACTAAGCGTTGGCGTTTTATCCATAAAAAGTTTAAAAACGGACTGTAGCAGGGCTTGTGATTTTTTCAAAACTTGGGGGAAAATTGAAAATTGAGAAGTAGAGGAAATTTTCGTTGAGCCGAAAATTTGGCTCCCGGGGACGGGATCGAACCGCCGACAGGGTGGTTACAGCAACACCTTATGTTTCCACAAGGACTGGACTATCTCATCATCCTCGACTTGACGTTAGGATGTCGGGCGCTAATGGGGCTTATTGAGTGCGTTTCTCATCCCCTAGTCTCTGCACGTTTCTGGCTACAATCTACGCTTCGCCAGACTTCGCTCAGGATTCCCCTTTCAGTTTTAACTGAGGAGGGCTTCCCTGAATTCACCCGATTTTTCAATCCGCCTTTCGGCGGAAAGCTGCAATAGGTTTACAGCCACCTGCTCTACCAGCTGAGCTACCCGGGAATACGTGGGCCATAATGGCAAAGCGATCCAGACTTGTAAAGGTGTAACTGGGGGCGTCTAAAAGTCGCTGCGAGGAGGCGAAGCCCACGCGAAAACCTTTGAGTACTAAGTTGGGAAGGTTGCCGCGTCGGCTTCGCCTCCTCGCAATGACAAAATGGGTTTGAAAGAAAATTTTAAGATCGTAGGGTTTTTAAAATGAGCTTGGAGATTTCTTTTAGGGTATCAAAGACCCCATCGCCTTTGTTTGCGACGGCTTCGATTTCCGGGGCTCCGTAGGGATTGAGTTGCTCGTGAAGCACTTTTACGGGAATTGGGTTTTCAACGTCGCGTTTATTGAACTGGAAAACGAGCGGGAGCGTGTGCATGTCGTAGCCTTGTTCGCGCAAGTTTGCGTCGAGGCTTTTCATGCTTTCTAAATTGTCTTCCATGCGCTCGACTTGGGAGTCGGCGACAAAAACAATTCCGTCGACGCCTTTTAAGACGAGTTTTCGAGAAGCATCGTAATAATGCTGTCCCGGAACGGTGTAGAGATGAAAACGGGTTTTGAATCCGCGGATTTCTCCAATGCTTAAGGGAAGAAAATCGAAAAATAAAGTGCGTTCGGTTTCACCGGTCAGTGAAACCATTTTGCCTTTCGCATCGGGATTGGTCGTATTGTAAATGTACTGCAGGTTGGTGGTTTTTCCACCGAGGCCAGGTCCGTAAAACACAATTTTGCAATTGAGTTCTTTTGCTGCGTAATTGATGAAAGACATTTCTACCTTTATATCACAATGAAACTCGGTTCTGGAGGGCTTTTCCCAAAGTCGCTCCATCTAAATACTCAATTTGCGCTCCGACTGGAATTCCGTGGGCGATTCGAGTCACTTTTAACTGATTATTTTTGATGAGGCGCGCAATGTATAACGCCGTCGTATCGCCTTCTACCGTCGGATTGGTGGCTAAGATCACTTCTTTGATAATCCCTAATTGAATCCGACTTTGAAGTTGCTTGATCTTCAAGCGACCCTCGTCGACTCCATCTAAAGGCGAAATCGCTCCATGCAAAACATGATATTTTCCACTGAACTGACGGGCTTTTTCAAACGCTAAAACATCGGAAGGCTCTTCCACCACACAGATGATTTCATCTGAGCGCTGAGGATTTGCACAAATATCGCAAATCGGTTTTTCGCTAAAAGTGCAACAATACTCGCAACTGTGAAGCTGTTGTCTCGCATCGAGTAAAGCATGGGCTAAATCGGTCGCAAAATTTTCGGGTTGTCTTAGAATAAAATGCGCAAGTCGGGTCGCCGTTTTTTCGCCGATCCCTGGAAGTTTTTTAAGCTCATAGATAAGTTTATCCAAAACATTATCTGGAGGCTGTTCTCGAAATGCCATTCGGCAGTTGTACCATGTGCAAATGGGATAAGACAGTCTGGAGAGAGGGTTATTGCGTTGCGTTAATACGAGTTCTCTTGCGTGACCGTAAGTGTGCGAGATAGTCTGCTGGGTCCGAAAGGAAACGAACGCTGGAGAACTCAACCATGAATAAAATGAAAAATGACCATCTGATCGAAGCCTTAAACTGGCGGTATGCCGTGAAAAAATTCGATGCCGATCGAAAAATTTCGGAGGAGAATTGGAAGACTTTAGAAGACGCTTTGGTCTTAACGCCCTCTTCCTATGGCTTACAACCTTGGAAATTTCTCATTGTTCAGAGTCCGGAGCTTCGCAAAACCTTACGAGGGCATTCTTGGAATCAAAGCCAAGTTGAAGATTGTTCCCATTTCGTCGTCTTTGCGGCGAAAGTTCAGTTGGATGAGCTTTATATTTCTAATTTCTTAAACGAAACCGCCACCCAGCGCGGAATGGATCCGACGAAACTCGAAGGCTATAAAAAAGTGATGATGGGCGACTTGCTCCAAGGTCCTCGTAGCAAAATTATTCATGAATGGGCCACTCGCCAAGTCTATATCGCACTTGGAAATTTAATGACGGTTTGTGCGGTTCTCGGCATCGATACTTGCCCCATGGAAGGAATCGATAACGCGAAATATGACGAAGTCCTAAAACTCAAAGGCACAGAATACTTAACTTCCGTCGCGTGCGCTGTCGGTTATCGAAGCGCAGATGATAAGTACTCGCTCGCGAAAAAGATTCGATTCAATTCATCCGCGATTGTACACAAATTTTAATTCTATCTTTGAATCTTCGTGAGTAAGACAATCAGAGTTGTAATTGAGATGAGCACGCTGATTCCGCCAAAGATCAAAGGGAGATCGGTTCGAAGCGATCTATCTACGACGATTGTGTCATTTGCAGCGACTCTTTCAGTTAAACCATGAGTGAATAAATTGACTTCACGTTTTTTCTCATTTTTTCGAAGGAGATTAACTTCAGGGATCGCGGCTGTGGTTGCAGGTCCGCCGGAGGCGCTGATGGCTTCCGAAAGATTACTTCCCAGCGGAACAAAGTGCAGGCCGGGCTCTCTGACTTCGCCCCAAACATGGATGGGGATCAAGATTTTCGCGTCGGGAAGAGTTGAGTAAAACTCTGAACTGGATCGCGGTGTGAGATTCATCGGCTGAATTTGCGAATTGTCGAGATTGGAGATCGACGGCGATTTTTTCCGAGGAACTCTGAGCTCCACGGCCGAATCGTCTTTTTCGATAATTTGTTTTCTTTCGGGGTGTGGTTCTGCTGATATTAAAGGTGAGAGCGGCAATAGGATACTCAAAACCGTCACGAGAAAAATCCGAGCGACTCTAGAAAAACTGCACGAACTGTATTTAATATTGCTGATAAGTGTCATCTATCCCCCTGGCTATCGCGCAATTATATCTGAGAAGCCAGGGCGAACCAACTCGCACGTGAATTTTTAAGCCGCTTTAAGTTCTTTGGTGGAAGAGGGTGATGAGGGAGTTTCGATCATTCGAGAATTCGTCATTAAGCTCATCAATACGCCTTGGGTGTGAGGTTGGATGAGCGCTACGGTTTGTAAGAGTTCAGCTTTCGAAACATTTCCTTCGGCACAACAAACCACGATTCCATCGGCGCACTCGGCAAGAAGAGTGCCTTCGGAGGTCGAAAGAACGGGGCCTTCCAATAAAATAAAATCAAAGCGAGAACGCAAGCTTTCGATTTGTGCGAAGAACGTCTCTTTCAGCTCTTCGATATAAGGCAAGTCGTGTTGCATTTCAGAAACCATTTTCGTAAAGCGAACAGACGGACTGTGGGTGCCCTCCGGAAGCGTGCTTAAAAAATCAATCTCATCAAATTTCTGCGAACTCCAAAGGCTGCTTACCGAATGTTCGAATCCTTTTAAAAAGCTGCAATCGACGACGAGCACCGAATAATTCAGGTTTTTCAACCCGCTTGCCAATGCGAGCGTGTAGGACTCGGTCGATTTCTGATTCGTAGCATTTGCTAGAGTGATGACCGTTCCCCCGGAAGTCACTCTTCTTGCGCAGGCGAGGGCTGCCGCTAAGACCGTGGGTTCAGATGAACAAAAATCTGGTAGGGCATTAGAGGGAAGAACAGGAAGCTGCCCGATAAATGCTGGTTCCGTAAAATCTTTCATCTGTTTCGTTGAGAACAGTGCGCCTCTTTTAAAATAGTATCCTGATGCGACAAGCGGAATCGAGAAAGCTAGCAAGGCAAGCAAAGCAAAAAGAAATTTGGATTTTCCTGAGCTGAGCCAGCCTTCAGCGAGCGCAGGCTTCTGCAGCGGGTAGAGACGACTTTTTTTAACCTCCAGCGATGAGGTTTCGGATTGCGATTTTTTGAGGTCGTCCGCTTCGATAGCCGTATTTAACTCCACTAAAGAATCCACGATGTATTGAGTAATTCGAAGGGCCGCGACCGGATCGGGATCCGTGTACTCTATCGTGAAAAGTCCATTGGATTCTTTTTGCGCGATAGAGATTCGGTTTTTAAATTGCTCGTAAGCAGAAGAATTCCAAATCCCTTGCGCCTCGGCATATTTTTTTCCGAAGAGAAGACTTTGAAGAAAGAATTGGGGATTAAAAGATTTTGAAGTTTTGGAATCTAAAAGACCTGCAAGATCCGATTCGGCTTTTCTCTGGACAGCTTCGTAAAGACCTTGAGACTTAAGAAGCACTTCTTGGCTTGCGATGAAAGTATTTCTATCGAGAGAAAAAAGTCCGGAGTTTTTCTCAGAAAGATGGGTCACCATTTGAACTTGCGCTTTGTACGGAAGCGGAAGCATTCTTACCGCAAACGTCACCGCTAAGATTCCGACAAAAAGGATTTTCAGAAGCAAACGGGACTTCGCTTTTAAGACCCAGAAAAAATAATTTGTAAAACTTTCAGCCATAATCAGAAGATAACTTCTTTTCGGCAGAAGAAAGCGGAACCATCAAGTCAGCAAGTAAGGAATTATTCTCACAATTGTGACAAATGCGGAACAACCCGTCATTGCACGTCCCCTGTCATTGCGAGGAAGCGAAGATTCCGCGCAACCTTCGCAATTGCGAAAATAAAAAGGTTGCCGCGGGTGCTACGCACCCTCGCAATGACAGGATCGCTGCACTGCTTTTTAGAGTTTCTACGTTTTTTCTTGGGTGATGTAATCGAGACTGATCGCGCCAGAGAAATCGCCGACGACATTTGTGACGGATCGCATCCTGCCTAGAACCCAGTCTACCGTGAGAAGCAGCGGCAGATCTTCTGCGGGAAGTCCGATGGCTGCCATCACTAATGTTAGAGAAATCATTCCGGCTTCGGGAATCCCTGCGACTCCAATCGTGGCCGCGACGCAGATGGCCGAAAGTCCCAGTTGCTCAAAAAGGGTGAGAGATTGGCCATAGGCCTGAATCATAAATAGTGCCGCCACGACTTCGTAGAGAAGAATCCCGTCATTATTAAAGTTTGTTCCGATACAAGCCGCCATTCGGGCTGAACCATCGCTGACTTTGAGTCGTTTCAATGCGGTCAACGTGAGTGGAAGGGTTGCAAGACTGCTATTAATTCCAAAAGAGTGGATGACAGCTTCGCGGGCTTCCTTCCAAAAATATTTTAAGCGCATTCCAGAAAGTCGAATCCACCCTTGATACACAATCGCGATATGGATGGCCATTCCACCAAAGCAGGATAAAAAATAAGCAAAGAGACCTTTTGCAAAACTAAAACCCGTTGTTCCGACGACTTTCGCGACCGCGCAAAACACGGCAATGGGAATTAAATACGAAAGAAATTCGATGAGTCTAAAAAGCCAGTGCAGGATTTTTTCGTTTGTAACCTGTAAAAAACTAATTAGCTTGGGATAGGACGCAAGCTTTAAGTGCTTTAATAAAACGAGAAACACGCCCAAAACGATAGCGAGGACAATGGCGCCTGTAGTTCCACTCAGGAAAGAAGCGAGGTTGAAAGATTTTACATTGGGATCTTGCAAGTTATGAACAACGTCGCCTGCCGCAAAAGCATGTCGGTGCATGAATTTTTCGAGAGATTTTTCGTTGAGTGAAAGATTTAAATATTTTCCGGGTTCAAAAAGATTCGAAATCAAGAGTGCGACGGTAATCGCAAGGACTGCGTTGATCGCATAGATAAAACACATCGAAAAAAAGCTACGGCCTTTAAGATCGGAATTGAGAAGCGCGTCTAAGATTGCGAAGAAGAGTAAAGGAATGGCAGCGTTCTTAATCACTTCGATGAGAAACTTGCTCACCACTCCCAGGCCGGCAGCCGAGTTGCCAAACCAAAGGCCGACTAAGATGCCTAAAAACATCCCGATGAGAGTTTGAAAATATAAAGGAATGCGAGGGACAGTCGTTAGATTCATGAATAAGAGACTGTAACAAACTCGCGATCCGTTGGATAGAACTTCGATTTTACAAAGTTCCCTTTTCATTGAGCCATTTGGTCAACGAAGCTTTTTCAGCGGCGGTTAATGAACCGTTCTTTGGCATTTTTTGAGCGCCTGGTTTATCTAAAGCAGCAATCAAGACGCTTGCTTTCATCCCTTTAAATCCTGCCGTCGCAGTTCCTTGCGAAGAACCGTGACATCCTAAACATTTGGATTGAAATACTGCGGAACCGCCAGCATCTGCTGTCTGCTTTGGAGGCGTCGTCGTAGTAGTACTCGTCTTTCCATCAGGCTTTTTTGCGTCGCGCTTTTGTTCATCCGGCTTAGGAGCGGGAGCAACGGCTTTATCATCGATAGCATCACCGGCAGCACCTGCACTCGTACAGGCATTCACAAAGTCGGCAAGGCGTTTGTTTCTGTCGCCTAAATCGGGTACGACGCTGTGGGTAGCGGGCGAACCAGGTTTAACGTCTCCGCTATGCGAATCTGCAGGCTCTTCAGCATAGGATAAGAACCCTAACAACATACTCAGCAATAATAACTTTTTCATCTTCAGCATCCTCTTTATACAACTTCAACAATCCGTATTTACGTCTTTCATTTGCGACGTATGCTAGGAATACACTTTTGCATAGCATGTGCCAGGGGAGTGTATTCTTAGGACTTCACTCGTATTCTTCTCGTTTTGTAGAAGCGTAAAAGGGCATCCCGTTTAGCGTTTTCAGAGGAGAATTCTAGAAAGCGCAACTTGTCGTGCGTATGTAAATTATTTGTCCACTTTTGCGGAGCCTGGGGGCGTTTTCCGCATCAATAAGAGATCTTTAAAGCTTTTTGAGAGGAGAACTTTAGAGCCTTTCAATGTCGTTCGCGGAAAAATTCGGTGGGCTGCAAACATTAGCTTACCGTTTAAGGTCGGAATGACTTCCTCTTTGTCATGAACAAGCGCGGTGACAATCTCTTTTGCCGTTGCGGCAGGAGTCGAAAGAAGAAAGTTGAGCCAATCGGGGAAACCGTGGTCCGTTCCTTTTTCGATAATTTTTGTGTCCACAAAACCGGGACTGACTAAGACGATTTTAACGGGGGAATGTTTTAGACTCAGTTCTTCTCTCAAAGATCTCGTAAAACCGACAACCCCATGCTTAGACGCACAGTACGCGCTTAAGTAGGGAGCTGCCAAATGTCCCGCAATGGAAGCGACATTGACAATGGTTCCAAATCCAACATGTTCCATGCGTTCGAGCGCAAGCCGCGTTCCCAAGACCACTCCGTTAAGATTGATCTGAATCACTCGCTCAAATCCCTCTTGCGTCGAGCTCTGAAAATCACCCAGACCTGAAATTCCTGCGTTATTGATCCAGACGTGGATCTCTTTACTCTGAGAGAGGATTTCGTCGCGGGTTTTTTTAAGAACCGATTCACTCGAAACGTCGGTAGGCTTGTAGAAAAAAGTTCGCCCAAACTTTCGATGGGTCTCAGAGAGTCTTTGAAGTGCCGCTTCGTCTAAGTCGAGTCCCCAGACGGTAGCACCCAAATCCAAAAGTTCTTTGACGAGACACGTTCCGATGCCGCCCGCAGCGCCCGTAACCACAACGACTTTATTAATGAATGAGCTCATAATTATTTTTGAGTGTTGGGTTCAAGCCAAAAAGCTTTTGAAGAAGTCACGACTAAGATCTCTTCAAACTTCGCACCCATGGTTTCCGTCCCAATATGGGGCTCAATCGCCCAGAGACCCAAAAAATCGCCTTCGAAATTTTCGTTGAAGAGTTGTCCGAAAAGCCCGCGAGACGCCAAAGACCAGTAAGACTGCCACTCAAAATTAATGACATTAAAGCCGAGATGAAATTCCGAAACTTTGTGTACTCGGTGACCCAAAACCCCAAAGGGATATTTTCGATGGGAATTTTCGTAGCCCGCTTTTTCAATCTGATCTTCGATTTTTTGCAAAAGCGCTTTGGGAGATGACTCGGGTGTGACCCAGCTAGGAATGTCTTCTCGTAACTTTGAAAGAAACTTCTTGGCTTTAGAGACGTCGGTGTTTTCACCTAAGCTCGAAGTGTAACCAATGTCAGAAACATAGCCTTGAAAGACAGGAGCGACATCTAAGATATATCCTTCGTTAGGAAGAAGGACTCGTCCGCTCGGAAGTGCTTGAGAGTAATGAACCATTCCTTGAAAACCCGCGCGTTCTCCGAACCAGGCAAAGGATTTATGAAAAAAAGATTTCACGCCTGAATCTCTTAAATAGGTATCCATCATTTGGGCCGTTTGTCTTTCGGTCCAACCCTCTTGCATGAGCGCACTGACTTCTCTCGCGGCTCGTTGAGCCAGTCTTTGCGTTCTTAAGTGGCCTTCCAATTCTTCCGGCGTCGGTTCGTGATTCATGGGAGGAGAAAACTTCGAAAGAATGGGAAGTGCGGGAAGTTTTGAAAGCGTTGAATAGAATTTCTTAACTTGCGTGGGCAACATTCTCTTTATCCATGAACTTTTCTATTAAGTGATTCACTTCTCGTGATTTTTCACGGTGAATCCAGTGATTTCCGTCTAGTATGCGCATGGTGAGTTCAGAAGTAAATGGTTCTATCTCTTCCACGGTAGGCGGCAGCAAAAATGCATCTTTCTTTCCCCAAAGAATCAGAGTGGGGCAATGGATTTGCGTGAAGCGAGTTCCGTTGCCTTTTAAGGCTTCTAAAATAAACGAGCGGTACTGATTGATGGGCTCCACGATATGCCGTTCTGGATTTTCGGGAGTGGGTCTCATCTCCTTTGGCAGTTTTCCAATAGAGTAGGCCAAGTTCAAAAGTTCTTTTGAGAAATGCGAAGTCAAAAATTCGGGAAGATAGGGAAGCAGCATCGGATAGACGTACCAGCTTTTTAAAAACTGCTTCGGCCTTTTCCAACGGTTGAGAAGCTGAGGCAAACTGAGTGCATTGATAATCACAAGTCGTTCGAGTCTTTTTCCCAATAGAGGAGCTAGTGTCCAGGCATGTGCGCCTCCGAAATCATGTCCGATGACCGTCACCTTTCGTTTGTGCTCGGGATCAACCGTTTCTAGGATCTGCAAAAAATCAAGCGCTATGGATTCCGGAGTGTAACGTGAAAGGCCTTCTCCGCGTGACGAGGGAAGCGCTCCTCTAACATAGGGACAAATGATATGAAATCTATCTGAGAAAAATTCAATTTGATATTCCCAAGCATCGGGTGTGTCCGGATAGCCGTGTAAAAGTAAGAGAATCGGATCTTCCTTGCTCCCATACTCGAGCCACGAAGTTTTCAAGTTTCTCAATTCTCTTTTTTTGATTTCGTGTTTCATGAGATGAGCTTCTTTGGAAGAATAAAAGGTTCATGATTCGCTGAAGCCGTCGCAACGATTTGAGGTTTTGGAAAAGGAAAAATCAAAGCTTTTTGCTGTTTCGCCGTTAGCGAGGTCTTTTTGTGGAAACCACTATTGAGAACCAGACTAATATAGGGCGCGCTAATAAAGAGGCGCTTTGCGAGTTCTGGATAAGAAAGTTTTTCAAACAAAGGACGACAGCTGGCAATGACTTCAAAAAAGGGATGGTCCTTTTTAAACTTCTCTGCATTAAAGACTTTATGAAGTTCAGATAGGATCCAAGTCGTCTGAAAGATTTGCGCGAAGAGCAAATCAAATTTCTTATGCATTTTCTGCATGAGCGTCGAATCTCTTTGGTTTAAAACCTCGAGCATGAGAAACGCGTAATTGTGATGTCGAGACTCCTCTTCCATATGTTTTAAATGGACTTCATGGAAGAGAGGATCCAGTTTGTGCCGATGGATGTGAAGGTGCTTATAAAGCTCAATAGAAACTTCTTCGACGCTGGCAACGACCCACCAAAACGCATTGCCTCCAGAATTCGCGTTAGAGGTGACAGCCCTTAAAAAAAGTGAGCCATAAGCCTTGGGGATGATGAGATCCAGTTTTTCGGGATCAATTCCAAAAGTCTCGGCAAACATCAAATTGTAACGAGCGAAGGCGTAGGAGTGTTTCCGTTCTTCTTCAAAAAATAAATCTCCAAGTTCCCACATCTCAGGATTGACGGGATAACTTCTTAAAACTCTCAACCAAGCCGTGTCTCTTAGCTTTGTGATCACATCTTCCATTTCAGAGATGGTGGAATTGATGACAAGACCTAGGAGTTGAGAAAGGGCTAGTTTTTGTTCGTCGCTCGCTCCAGGAAATGCAACGGCATCTTCATCGATAGGCAGAAGATACTTCGAGGGATCGACTCCTTTTTCCCAGTCGATACTTTTTTCGAGATCCCAGGCATGCTTCTTCTGCCTTTTGATTTGCTCTGACAACACCTCTTCATTGAATAAGGTGTGTGAGTACATCAGGACCGCCTATCGCAGAAATCGATAAAACTTTTGACTAACTCATGCCCGAATTTCAATCGCGGGGAGTGCTGCTCTTTCTCCTCTTGAGTTTTAAATCGCAAACAAGAAGTCTCCGGGTGCGGTTGAAATGTAAAAATCGGTAAATCTTTATGTTCGAGTCCATCAATGGGAATCGATTTACTTTTGACGATCACTTTCATGCAATCAGGAACTTGTGTGACGGCTTCGTTATGCGAAACGTACAATTCGCCTTTCAGCGTTTTTTGATCCCATAAACGCGAAGGTAAAAGTTCGACGTCTCTAAAACCAACATGACATTCTTGATTGGGAGAATGGTATTCAATCTTTCCCCCAAAGAGATGCGCAATCATTTGATGCCCGTAACAAATTCCAAGGGTCGGAATGCGTTTTAGAAGAAGCGGCATCAACCAAGCTTCGAGCGCTTTTTGCCATTCATTGCGTTCGTTCACGCTGCTCTTACTTCCAAAAACGATAATTCCTTTGATATTTTTTTCGGCTCGACAGAGGCTGTGCATCCCGTGGAGTGCGGGAAGGTGATACGTCAGCGGGCTGTGCGATAAAGTCGAAAGCTGATTAAAGGCCTCTAATTCGGGTCTTAATACTGCGGGGTCGATTACTAAGATGTGGGGGCGGTGATAGAACATATGATTATTGCTTAATAATATCTCTATTCATGGATAAAACCCATCGAAAATGGTAGATCTAGCGCCGGTTTGATAACGCCCATGAATCCCTTAGCAAATACACATTCTTTTTTACCCGCGTCGAAAACAGAAATGTTAGCGAAAGGCTGGGATGAAGTCGATATCGTCATCGTTACGGGTGATGCGTATATCGATCACCCCTCGTTTGCGATGGCGATTTTAGGAAGAGTGCTCGAAAAGGCGGGGTATCGCGTTGGGATTTTATCGCAACCGGACTGGAAGAGTTCGGAAGCTTGGAAGACTTTTGGAAAACCGCGGCTCTTTTTTGGAATCAGCAGCGGAAACATGGATTCGATGATCAATCATTACACGGCAAATAAAAAAGTCCGAAATGATGATGCCTATTCTCCGGGTGGGAAAATCGGATTAAGACCTGATCGGGCGACGTTTGCGTATTGTCAGCGGGCTCGCGAAGCGTATCCGGGAGTGCCGGTGATTGCGGGCGGTGTCGAAGCCTCTTTAAGAAGGCTCGCTCACTATGATTACTGGAGTGACACGGTTAAGCGTTCGATTCTTCTCGATTCAAAAGCGGATCTTGTTGTGTATGGAATGGGAGAAAGTCCTATCGTTGAAATTGCCGATAGACTGTCACGCGGACAATCGGTGCGCGATTTACGAGACATGCGCGGAGTGGCTTACACGCTGGGCGCGAAAGAAGAACTTCCAACGCACTTTGGAAAAGATCCCGTGCTGGAAATTCCGAGTTTCGAAAAAGTCCGCGATGACAAAATGGCTTTTGTGGAAGCGACTCGCCTGATTCACACCCATACCAATCCTTTTAACGCAAAAGCGTTGATGCAGAAACATGATTTGCAAACCGTCGTTGTGACTCCGCCCGGACTCCCGCTTTCTGAGAAAGAAATGGACGGGATTTATGATTTGCCTTATTCGAGAAAGGCGCACCCTTCCTACACTGAAACCATTCCTGCTTTTGAAATGATCAAAGACTCCGTTACGATCATGCGTGGGTGTTTTGGGGGTTGCACCTTCTGTTCGATTACGGCTCACCAAGGGCGGATCATTCAGTCGCGATCAAAAACGAGCGTCATTAACGAAATTAAAAAGATGACGAGCGATAAAGAATTCACAGGCGTCATCAGTGATATCGGTGGACCGACGGCCAATATGTATCAGATGCGCTGTTCACGTCCGGACATTGAAAAAAAATGCCGAAGACAATCTTGCGTGCATCCGACCATCTGCAAACTTTTGGGAACTGATCACGGGCCTTTAGTGGAACTCATGAAAAGTTCGCGGAAGGTTCCTGGAATAAAAAAAGTTTTTGTCGCAAGTGGCGTGCGCATGGACTTAGCGCAACTCTCGGATGAGTACATGAAAGAATTAACGGCTCATCATGTGGGAGGCCTTTTAAAAGTCGCTCCCGAACATACGGCACCCGAAGTGCTTTCTTTGATGAAAAAACCCGGCATCGATAATTTTCAAGGTTTTGCGGATAAGTTTGCGGAGGCCACGAAAGCGGTTGGAAAGCCAAAGCAGTTTTTGGTTCCTTACTTCATCGCAAGTCATCCGGGTTCAGATGTCGCGTCGATGATCGATCTCGCGGTTTTTCTGAAGCGGAATGGTTATAAACCTGATCAAGTTCAGGATTTTATTCCGGCTCCTTTTGATGTCGCGACTTGTATGTATTACACCGGCATCGAACCGTTTACGAAAAAGCCTGTGAAAGTGGCGAAGTACTTAGGCGATCGAAAAGTGCAAAGAGCGCTGCTTCAGTTTTTTAAACCCGAAAATTATTTTGCGGTCAGACGCGCTTTAGAAGAATCGGGAAGACATGATTTAATTGGCGATGGTTGCGACCATTTGATTCCGGGAACTCCCCCGCGATTGGCGATTGAGGCTCGTCGAAAAGAGGCTGCGCGTTTGGGGCGAGGACAGTTTGTCCACGATATCAAAGAATCTTTGAAGAAGAAGGGCTATCGGCCTGATCGAAAATCTTTCTCCCGTAGAGAGCGTCCTTCTTCACAGAATTCATGAAGAAGGACACCTCTGTTAAAAGCTTTTAAAGGGGCATTTGATCGTCGTGTTGTTTATTGCGACGCGAAGTTTTGTAAATGGAGAACGCTCCGATGATAGCCGCGAGGCCGCATAATAATGCGTGTTCGCGCATAAAGTCAGCGATTTGGGCGCTGGCTAATTGGGCGCCTGGCTTAACGCCAACCTGAGCTTGAGCAATCACGCGTTCTGGCTCGTGACTAACCTGACTAGTCTGAATCGCAACTCGTGGAGCAGATAAGGCTTTTGGGGCTTCTTGAACTGGGTATTCAACCGTAACAATGCGTTGTTTTTTAGGTCGGTTTTGGCTGCCTTGGGTACGAATGGCTTTCTTTTTAGGGGCTGGGACCGGTTCAGTTTCGATGGTCATTTCGTCTTTAAGACTGGAGTCATTAGAAGGCTCGCGGAGCTGAACAGGGGAGGTCGTTAGACTCATTTCGGGGGCTTGCGCCTCGGGTTGTGCAGCATATCCCTCGGCGGGCGGTGCATCTGCGTTAACCGAATCTTCCTGAGCGACGGTAAAGGAGTGGTTCACAATCGCTTCGGCAATGGGGGCTGGAGCGACTACGTCGACCTTATTAATCTCTTCCAAAGCGAGTGACTTTTCTGCCTCTCGTAAAGGAACCAACTCCTGTTCTTCTACAGAATCCGGCGCCTGTGCAGCTGCTAGCTGTTCTCCTGCTGGATCTTCTACTTTTTCTGGCGCACGTTCAGCGGCGGCTATTTCTTGTTGAACGGGAGCGGCTTCTTGAGATGCCGCAAGAAGCGCCAAGTTTTGATCGGCTTTTAAAGATTCGCCGCTCTCATTAGAAGCTTCTTGAACCAATTCTTCCGCGTCCGACATTGCAGCCATTTTTCCGCTGCCTTGATGTGCGCAAGAAATACAAAAGAGCGTCGCCGTTAAAAAATAAAATAGATTAAAGCATTTCATGTCATGTCCTCTTGTCTCTAAAGTTATCGGACAAGTGTGTAGGGAGAATGAGAGGATTGAGGAGAGAACAGCGCCTTCTGAAAATACCGGAAATCTGTCATTGCGCGGGTGCTACGCACCCTCGCAATGACAGGTCCCAATATCCTTTCCGCAACTGTGTCGAAAAAGACAAATTTGCAGAATTTTTTCTACTTTAAATTTTGAGATGAATACTCATGAGTATTCAGTCTGCTTGGGACCAAAACGGTGCGATCGATTCCAAGGTCAAAGACGTTCCACCAAACGTTTCCAAAGTTCCGGAGGAGGTTACTTTCCAAGGTTGTTCAACGTAACCTGCGTTGATCAAAAGATTGGCTCCTCTTTTGATGATTGCTTGCGCCCAAGGTTTATGGATGTCATCCAAGGGGGCATATTTTTCAAAGAGGGTCTTCAAAGCTGCATCATCGCGATTTGCTTTAATGCGCTGAAGTTCGCTTAAGAGATCGACGGAGGTCTTATGAAATAGATCATAGTCTTTGACAGCGAGAACCTGAGTTTCAGGAGTGAGTTTCTTTCCCGGAACTTTTGCCGCCCATTCGATAGCGCCGGACTCTAAGAGTTTATTGATATAAAGCCAGTGCCCTCTTTGATGAGCTTCTGTGAAAGTCCTCTGGCCAGAAGTTCTTCTCATAAAGTCAGCGAGGTAGAGATCATACATCGCGTGAAGCGTTTCTTTTGCTTCATTTTTGTCTTTGTAGATCCCGGTTTCAACGACTTTCTCATCTCCTCCAAAAACAAGTGCGGTGAGATCGGCTCTTTGTTCTTCGAGAGCACTACCGAGGCTACCCAATGCGGAAATCGGATCTTGTCCTTTCGCGAATTTGGATTCGTCATAGGTGCCTGAGCCGTGACCAATGATCTCGTGTAAGAGCACAAGCACTCGCCAAGCTTTTTCACGTTTTTCTAATGACGGAGTGACTTTCGCCTTCGGCATGAACTCAGTCAGCATGTCGGTCCACATCTTTTTGAATTGGGGATCTTCGGTTTCCCCGGGCAAGGGCAAACGAATGACGTTTTTCGCGCCAACATCTCGGCGAATGTCATCGAAGTTGGGAAGGTTGTAACCCCCAGAACGATAAATCGAGCGTTCTTGGAAATAATAAACCATCATCGCGGGAGGCGAATAATCTGGCGCAAATTTTTTCTTAAATTTTCCATAGGGCATATTGTCTTCAAAGTGCTGAGCAAAGCCCGCGAGTTTTTGTGCAATCTTACTCACTTCCGGATCGACAATTTGTACGTTCGACGCCCAGCTACCCACTCGAGCGAGCCAATCTTCATATACTTCTGTCCAGCCGATCATGAAATCGACAATCGAGTTCGATCGGTCTTTCACCCAATGGATGTTCGCTTGACGAAAATCTTCAATTTCGCCCGTTTTGAAATAACGAATACTGGCATCAATCTGTGCTTTCTGTTCTTTTGAATCCGAGTAAGTTTTTGCGGCTTCGAGATGTTTTACAATCTCTGTCAGTTTTTGTCCAATGACTCCGGGGCTCGAAGCGGTCGCCGTTTCAATTTTTAGTTTTGAATCTTGTTTTACGATGTGGGAATTCAGCGTGATGTTTAATCCTTTGTCTAACGCTGTAAGCACTTCTTTTCCGGTGATGCCTTTTTCATAAATATTTCCGCCCGTCGCTTCGAGTCCTTCACCTTTTGGATCTTCGGGGAAGAGACGTGTTTCAAACGTAGGGTCGATTACCAGGGCGATAATTTCTTTTTTGGTGGCGTCGGGAAGATTTGCACCGTGTTTATTGACTAAAGTTGCAAAGGTCGCATTTTTTGTTTTTAGCAGCGTGTATTTTCGATTGGAACTCGCGTAAGGGCCAGAGGAATCCATAAATTTCGCCGCATACATTAAATATTCTTCGAAACCTTCTTTTCCCAAAAGTTTCTTCGTTTCTTTGATGTTCGCTTCGCTCAAAGACGCTAAAAGAATTCCCTGCAGCGCCAAACCATGCCGGTGGATTTGCATCGCGAGAAGTGTTTTCCCTTCACGGCCCGCTTGAATCAGATGATACGCAAAGAGTTTTTGTCTTTCGGTGAGAGTGTTCCAAACTTTCTGTCGAGGGACAGTCGATTCCACTCGAATTTTTTTGGGAAGAGGAAGCGGCGTAATTTTATTTTCATTTGCCATGGTGAGTCCTGTTACGAAAACGACGAATAATGGGAAATACTTTTTCATACTGTAACCCTATGCTATCTTTGTAGAATGGACAAGATCATCTGCTTGGGAAAAAACTATTTGGAACACGCAAAAGAGTTGGGAGATAAAGTTCCAGAGAAGCCCGTGATTTTTTTGAAACCGCCGAGTGTGTTGCGGCAAGCAAAAGAAAACCGTTCGAAAATCAAAGTCGCATTTCCTCCCGACATCCCGACGATTCATTACGAGTGTGAAATAGTCCTCCGTTTAAAGACAGGCGGCTATCGACTCACTCAAGATCAAGCAAGGTCAGCTATCGGAGAAGTGAGTCTCGGTCTGGATATGACACAGAGAGAAAAACAAACAGAACTCAAAAAAGCGGGACACCCTTGGACCGTCAGTAAAGTCTTTTTGAACTCGGCGATTGTGGGGCCATGGGTTTCGGTTTTAGATTTTCCAGATTTTTTGGAGACAGAATTTAGTTTCAAATTAGGGGATGAGGTCAAACAGAAAGCAAAAGGCAATGAGATGATGATGTCGGCTTACGATGCGATTGCTTACGCGAGTCATTTTTTTCCCTTAGCTCCCGGCGATTTGATTTTTACCGGAACTCCGAAAGGCGTCGGCGAAATTAAAGTAGGCGCCCAAGCCGAACTGAAATTCGGTTACATTAATTTTGAAGTGGAGTGGGCTGCTTTTGCTACCCTATGAAAAACCTACAAGACGAACTAGCCGAGTTTCTCTCGAAAGACTCCATTCTCACTGAGACAGACGATCTCGTTGCTTACGGGATGGACTGGACGAAGCTTCCCGGTAAAGCTTGTCTTGTCGTTCTTCCGAAAACGGTCGAAGAAGTTTCAAAAATTTTAAAGCTCTGTGCAAAGCACAAACAAAAAGTCATTCCTTCAGGCGGTAGGACGGGTCTTGCGGCAGGGGCTGTCGCGACGGGGAACGAACTTGTTTTAAGTCTTTCGCGAATGAGTCAGATTTTTGAAATCGACTCTTTAGGAAGAACGGTGAGAGTTCAAGCGGGCGCCACGACTCAGAGTGTGCACGAAGAGACCGCGAAGCACGGTCTCACTTGGCCGATTGATTTAGCGGCAAAAGGGACGAGCGAAATCGGAGGGAATCTTTCGACGAATGCTGGAGGCGTGCGGGTGATCCGCTATGGAATGGCTCGGAAGTGGGTTTCAGCGCTCAAGATCGTGACGATTGAAGGCGAAATCATCGAGCTCAATCAGGGATTAGAAAAGAATAACACCGGCTACGACCTCATTCAGTTGATCGTGGGTTCGGAAGGCACTCTCGCCGTCATCACCGAAGCGACTTTAAAACTGTGTCGACTCCCTGAAAAAATTTCGGTGTTGTTCTTTACAGTAGATTCTTATGAGGCGATTAATACGCTTCTCGAAAAAAGTCGCAGCGGCCCCTTTGAAATTTTGGCATTTGAATTTTTCTCAAGAAAATGTGCGCTCGCGGTTGAAAAACAACTTGCGAGAAAGAGCAAACTAAAAAATTCCGGTGAGTTTGATGTGTTGATGGAAATAGAAATTCCGGTCGGCGTTGAAGCACAAAATCGTGTGGATGAGTGGCTAGGAGAAATTCTTTCTGCAGGGACGGTCAAAGATGGCCTCATCGCGTCGTCAACTGAGGAAGCAAAACAGACGTGGGCTCTGAGAGAAGGGATCACGGAAAGTCTTGCGAAGACTTCAACTGTCCGAAAGTACGATGTCGCTGTTCCTGTGAAAAGCATGGTCGCGTTTATGACGGAGGTCGAAG
>CALCZU010000137.1 GCA_937903155.1 uncultured Bdellovibrionales bacterium | reverse complement strand
CCGTCTCCGCTAAAGCTGCGCCGGACAAGTCGTCGCTCACGCTCCTCGCAACGACAGCGTTCCAACCTATGCTATAATTCCACACAATGGATAACATCACACATTCGCTCGTCGGGCTTGCAGTAGGTGAGGCCGCTTACGAAATCCGAAGGTACAACGAAAAACCAGACAACCGCATTTTTCGACGATATCTCCTCATTGCATCTATCATCGCAAATAATTTCCCGGACGTGGATGTTTTTTACTCGGGTCTTTTAGGACGACTTGGAAATCTCCTCCATCACCGAGGGCACACGCATACTATTCTGATGGCGCTTCCCGAGGCGCTTCTGCTTTTCTTCGGGCTAAGATATTTTGCAAGGTTTCGCAAACACTCATTTGAGAAAATGGATTGGAGAGCCGTCGGTGCGCTTTGTTTTCTCGGTCCTCTCATTCATCTTTGGCTCGATGGACTCAATAGCTACGGAGTTCATCCTTTTTGGCCTTTCAGCAATCGCTGGTTCTATGGAGACACGCTTTTTATTGTCGAACCTTGGCTTTGGGTAACTCTCACCCTCTCGCTCATTCGATGCTTTTCAACACGCTATAGTCGAATCGCGCTCGCAACTCTTGCAATCATCGGGGTATTACTGACATGGGGCACAGGAATGGTGCCGTACGAACTTTCAGTGTCACTTACAGTCTGGGCGATTCTTTTCTACTTCGCTATGAGATATATTTCTCCTCGTTGGAGAATGGCGACGGGACTCTTCGCAGTTTGTCTTCTTGTTCTGGGCTTTAATCGCACTTCGAGTTACATTAAAAAAGACTTCGCTCAGTATTATCTTTCGAAGTACGAAGAGACTTCTTTAAAGGACACCATCTTAAGTCCTTTTCCCGCAAATCCATTTTGTTGGACGATTTTGACCGTAGAGCTCCACGAGGACAAAACGCACTATTTTATGCGGCGAGGAGTGATGGCACCTTTTCCCAAACTCATGGGTCTTTCAAGATGTGAAAAAACGAACTTTACGGACGTTGGAAACTTTCAGGCCGATCCCAAATTAGAACATGTTCACTGGCTCACTCAGGTGAGAGTTGATCTTAAGTGGCTGAAGTATTTTCAAGACCATTCTTGTCTTGCGAAAGAATTTTTGCAATTTTCACGAGCGCCGTTCTTGATGAAGGAAGATAAGCAAGTGAAGCTCGTCGACCTGCGATTCGTTCGAAAAAGCAGTTCGTCGTTTTCTGAAGTGGTATTAGTCGATGATCCTAAGTGTCTCAAAATTCCGGTCCCGTGGATTGCTCCGCGACAAGATGTGTTAAATGAATATTCTCTCTCTCTCATTGAGGAAAAGTAGAATCGACAGAGGTCTAGGAAAACGACTAGCGTCTCGAGCCGTTCTTGCCTTTGCCCATTTGCCCAAGTAAATACGGGGAATGGCAAAATTCTTTTTAATTTCAGGATGTCTTCAAGCATTTTTAAGTGTCACCTTTGGCGCATTCGGAGCGCACGCATTGAAAACGCGTTTCGATGATTACGCAATGGGGGTTTATAAAACCGCCGTCGAATATCAATTCTTCCACTCGGGAGCGCTGCTCTTAGTCGGCCTTCTTCTTTTAAGAACCGACGAAAAACTTCTCAATTGGAGTGGGTATTCCTTTCTCATCGGAACTCTACTTTTTTCGGGAAGCCTTTATTGTTTAGCTTTCTCTGGAATCAAAGTTTTCGGAGCGATTACTCCTTTAGGCGGAACACTCTATCTCGCCGGTTGGCTGATGACGGCACTTGCCGTCTCCAAAATGTCTTTATAAGATACGACCCATGCCATCCATTGCCATCATCGGTGCAAGTAAAGATAAAAGTAAGTTTGGAAATAAAGCGATCCACGTCTATCGAGGGATTGGGTACACCATTTATCCCATCAATCCCAAAGAATCCGAAATCGAAGGATTAAAAACCTACAAATCGATTTTAGATTTACCAGTCAAAGAGTTGGAAATGGTCAGTCTGTATCTCGCTCCCGAGTTGGGGATGAAAGTCATCGAAGACATCGCAAAAATTAAAGTAGAAGAAGTGTGGCTCAATCCCGGCGCTGAAAGCGATGAACTGGTAGAAAAAGGCGAAGCCTTGGGACTCAATATCATTCAAGCCTGTAGTATCGTTGCCGCGGGAAGTAAGGCCTAAGTGCTAAAAGCGAATAAGCGCGTCTGGTTAGTCGTGCTTGTCGGAGCGCTCGGCTATTTTGTCGATATCTATGATCTCGTCCTATTTAGTATCTTACGAGTTGCAAGCCTAAAAGATTTGCAAGTGCCCGATAAGGATCTCTTGGATGTCGGTGTGCTTCTTCTCAATTCTCAAATGATTGGAATGCTGGTCGGTGGTGTGTTCTGGGGAATTGTCGGTGATAAAAAAGGAAGACTCTCGGTTCTTTTTGGTTCAATTTTCATGTACTCGCTTTCGAATATTGCAAACGGCTTTGTGGAGTCGGTTCCTGCTTACGCAGTTTTAAGATTTATCGCGGGGTTGGGACTTGCGGGTGAGTTGGGTGCGGCCATCACCCTTGTTAGTGAAATTTTACCAAAAGAAACTCGCGGTTATGGAACTGCCATCGTGGCCAGTATTGGTTTATCAGGTGCGATTGCGGCGGGGCTCACTACCGATTTCTTAGGCTGGCGCGCCAGTTATTGGGTTGGAGGAGGATTAGGACTCTTCCTTTTAGTTTTAAGACTTGGAACGTTAGAGTCGACTCTCTTTTCAAAACTCAAACACGAAACTCATGTAAAGCGTGGAGATTTGAGAATGCTTTTTTCAAATCGAGAACGTGCGATGAAATATCTTTATTGTATTCTCATCGGGATTCCGATTTGGTACTGCGCGGGAATCTTAATGACATTCTCTCCCGAATTGGGAAGAGAGCTGGAGATTCTCACTCCACTCATTGCTGGAAAATCTATTATGTACTCCTACGTCGGAGTCGCTTTAGGAGATCTCTTAAGCGGTTTGGTGAGCCAGTGGGTCAAGAGCCGAAAAAAAGTGGTCTATGCCTGTCTCGCGCTCGAACTTGCGATTGCGGTTTTTCTTCTGACATCCCGCGGCCTGACAAGCGACGGTTACTATCAAGTCTGTTTTTGGATCGGCCTTGCGACAGGATATTGGGCCGTCTTTGTCACCATCGCAGCCGAACAATTTGGAACCAATTTAAGAGCAACCGTCACGACCAGCGTGCCTAATTTTGTGCGGGGCTCGGTCGTTCCAATGACTCTGACTTTTCGCTGGCTGGGCGGACATACCAGCTTATTGACGAGCGCCTTAATCATCGGCGTCGTTGTGCATGCAGTTGCTTTTTTATCCGCCTACCGACTTCACGAAACCCACGGTCGTGATTTGAATTTTCTAGAAGGATAGCCGGTAAAAACTACAAGTCCTTGAGCACCTAGTCACAATTCGGCACCAAGATTTTTGGTCGTTAACAAGTTGATCAGGCACGCAGATTCTTTTATTTACACGGGCACATCTTTTGCTCTACGTATCCCTATGAGTGATTCATCACTCTACATTTTTCGGTCGGGGGGCCCTGCATGTCACGTTTTCATTCCTTAGTTTCCACGCTCGTTGTTTCTGGACTTTTGGTTGCTGAAATTCCGGATCGAGTCAATTACCAGAAGTTTTATGGCATCTACGGAGAGAAAAAGAATATCAGCGATAGTGCTCGGCAAGCCGCCAGCACGGCACTCGCAGACTTAAGGCAAAAAGAAAAAGCGCGACTCGAACTCGAAAATCAAAAAGCCGAAACGTTAAGTCAAATCAATACCGAGCAAGGAAATATCTCGAGTTCGAAGACAAGTATTTCAAATTTGCAAAGCGAAATCCAAAGCCTCACCCAGTCAATTTCGAACAACAAGTTTTCTGTCTCTACCTTAGAACAAGAAATTCGCGAAATCGATTTAAAGATCGCAACCCAGTCCGGGGAAGTGGATAACCTGACGACTCAACTCGATACCGCAAACAGACGTCGCATTAAAATCGCGGCCGACTTAGAAGCCACCCGCAGAAATCTCCTAGAACTCAACCGACAGCTTGCGGTAGCCACCCAGGAACGCGATAGAGAAAGTAACACGGTCGCCACACTCCAAAACGAAATTCAGACTTCCACTCAAAATTTAGCACAGTTAAATCAAGAAAAACCTCGCCTTGAACAACGCATTGCAAATTTAGCCGAAAGACAAACGAACCTGACCCAAGCCATCGCGCAGTTGAACACTCAAAAAGCCGCGAAAGAGACCGAAAAGGCTGGCATCGCTTCGGAAGTCTCTGGCCTTCAGACCGAAGTCGCAAATCGTCAGAAACGACTCGACGAATTGGCAGGACAAATCGCGGACTTTGACCAAAAACTGGGAGCGTTGGAAAACGATAGAAAACGCATCGAACAACAGATTTCGGTCGTCGAAGGCAATGTCAGCGAAGCCACCCAAGCGATTGCGCAGCTTGGAAAACGGAAAGAGAATTTAGAAGGCGATCTCGTTCGTTTTAAAGAAAATATCGGAAACAAGAATAATCAAATCGCGAATCAAACGAAGAAGAAAGAAAACCTAACAGAAAATCTTCCCAAACTCGAAAATCGAATTCAAAAATTAAAAGGCGATGTCGAAGAAGTGACGGGGCGTTTGTCCAACGTGAATTCGAATATCGCGAATATCGATTCGCAAATCGCACCGATCAAAGCTGAAATTTCTCAAGTCGATTCGAAGATTGCAGACGTGAATGGAAATATTTCTCAATCCAATCAGAAAATTGCGAATCTTCAAAGCCAAAAAGCCGGAATTGCCGGTCAGATTTCAAGTGCGCAGTCTGAAATCAACAGCGCCCAATCCGAAATCAATCAAAATCAATCGAAGCTCGCGTCGATTGACCAAGAAATTGCTCAACAAGCCAATCTCGTTGAGAAGAACCAAAAAGAAGTTGCCGATGTGCGTGCCGAGATTCAAAAGGTCATGCAGGAACACACTCCCGAAGGTTTGAAAAAGCTTGCAGAATTGAAAAGACGTGAAATGGCGCTCCTGGGAGAAGGCCAAAAGCTTAATAATCAACTCAACCAATTGAAAGCGCAGAAACCTCAATTGGCGCAAGCAAATGAGAAGTTAAAGTCTAAGATTGAAAGCCTAAAATCAAAAATCGGAATTCTTCAAAACGCAGAGAACGCGATTCCGGGGCAAATCGCATCTGAACAGCAAAAACAAGAACAGTTTAATCAGCAAAAATCGACTTTAGAAAGTCGCAAACAGGCACTTGCATCGCAAATCCAAGGAAATGAATCCAAAAAAGCAGATTTAGTCGCGAAAAAAGCGACGCTTCAAGGCGAATTGGATTCGAAAAACAGTGCTTTAAGCACTGCGAGTTCTGAATTGGCCAATACGAAGCAAGAACTGCAAGGAGTGACTCAGCAAATTGCTTCATTGCAATCTCAAATTAGTGAACTCAACCAAAAAGTCGACTCGACTCAGTCAGAGCTCTCAGCTTTGCCTGCGAAATTGCAAGAAAAGCAAACCCATCTTTCAAACGCTCAAAACCGATTGAATGGTTTAAAAACGGATCAAAGCCAAATCGCTGGAAGAATCGCCGATGTTTCTGGAAAAAGAAAAACAGTCTATGACATCTACACCGGAGTTCAGTCCGAACAGAATGCGACAAATGGCCGTCTCAATGCGGCTCTCACCCGCCTAAAGGCAGTAGACGACCGAATCAGCGCGATTAACGGGGACATTGCGCAAAAAACTTCGCAACTCGAAGAAGCGCGTCGTGATTCTCAGGTGGCACAGCGCCGCTTGGCCGAAACGATTAACCAAATTGCGCAGTTGAATAACCAAATTATTCCTGCGAAACAAACAGAATTGGCAAGCCATCAGCAACTCTTGTCGCAAGCAAATACCCGCGTTGAAGAGAGAACTCGCGCGGTGGAAGAATCCAACCGGGTTCGATTGCAGCAAGAAAGACAGCTTGCAAATGCTGAAAATGAATACAGCCGCTTGTACGCATTGTATGAAAAAGCCGCTTCAGACTTAAACTACTCAAACGCTCAAAAATCGATTCGCACGGAAAAAATCGCGAGCCTCAAACAAGAAAACGAAGAGTCTTCTTCGAGAATCATCGCGGCTCGCGGTGAAATCAGTGAACATGAAGATTACATCCGCCGTGTTCAAGCAGCGATCGAAGAATACCAGGAGTATGTCCGTTCCCTCGAACCGCAGATCTTGACGGCGGCCTCGGTCGAAGCTCAAGCACGACAAGTTTTCGCTCGGCTCGATTCGGATGCTTCGACCAAAGAAGCAGATACCCGAACTGCGTATGCAAAATACGAGTCTGTTTTGGCTCAGTATCAATCGGAATTGAATGAAGCAGTTCGATTGGCAAAAGCGGAAGGCGTTAATCCCGGTAAGAATGAAGCCAATGAAAGAGCGACCGCCGATGGCTTGGCTCAAGGGCAAGCAGACGGCCGGAGTGCGGGACTCGCTAAAGGTCAAAGCGCTGCCCGTGCACGTGATTACCAAAAAGGATTTGCTGCGGGTCGTGAAAGAGGCCTAGTCGCCGGAAAAACCGAAGGGGCAAAAGCCGGAACCGAGCAAGGTGCTGCCGAAGGCCAAAGTGCCGGAACCACTTCGGGTTTAAAGAAAGGTTACGATCAAGGTTATGCAGCCGGTTACCAAATTGGTAACGAAGAAGGATTCAAAGAATCTCACAACGCGCAGAACACTGAAAAAGGATTCCAATCTGGAAAAATTGCAGGTCTGGATCGCGCGAAGGCGACTGCTTTGAAAGAAGACTATCCTCGCGGTCGTGCGGATGCTGAAAAGGAAGTCTATGGACAGGAAGCGAAACAGAAAATCAAAATCGATAATAGCAAACCCGAACCGAAAGAAGATGGATTTGCGGATGAGATTTCTGTCAGCTCACGTTTGAAATCTGGATTGCGCTTGCTGCGAACCGAAGCGAGCTTGGATGCGGCAGGAGCCGTTCCTCCAGTGGATTTCCGATACCGTAAATACGAACATCAGTTCGAGCATCCTGACTTTACGTCCTCGTATGCGAAAAACTACGATTCCACTTATCAGAATGCTTACGAAGGGGCATACCCAGCACTTTACAAGACGCAATACGATAAGGTTTATAAAACTTCGTACGATAGCGCGTATCCCGAGGCGTTTGCAGTCGTCTACCCAGACGAAATCGAGCGGGGAGACGGGCTAGGATATAAAAACGGATACGATCAAGTTTACTCCGATGCGAAATCGGAATCGTATAAAACTTCTTACGCGGCAACTTTCTCCAAAGCGGAAACCGAAGCGCTTCCTGTGAAATACGAAGAAGGTAAAAAAATCGGTTACGAAAAAGGAAAGTCGGATGGTCTTCTTGCCGGGGCCGATGCCGCTTACAAAGAAGGTTATGCAAAAGGGGACGCGCTAGCGTTTAACGAAAATATCGCGGCCCTTCGCACTCAAGCTTACGACAAAGGCAGAAGCGAAATTTTGGCTGAAGTCCAATCGAGCTACAAAGTAAAAGCTTTGTCGGCGGATGTGACCGGTACAATGGAAGCTGGTGGCCAAGTCGCTCTGAGTCTCGTCGTGAGAAATTTCGGAAGAGTTCAAACCGGAGCCGATAAAGTCATCGTCAAAGTTCGAGATCTTGCGGGCACTTTGAGTCTCTCGAGCAATACGATTCACTTGAGAAATCTGGCTGCAGAAACCGAAGCCGCTTACTCGAATGTCGCTTGGGGTAAAATTTCTGCCAGCAGCACGGTCGGAAAAATTGATCTCGAAGTGACGGTTTTCGTTGATGAGAAAGTGGTCGGAACTTTTAAAGTGGAAAAGGCCATCTCCTCTTTCTTCAAAGTCGCTTCGATTTCAAAAACGATTCGGCTGAATCGTCCGGGCTCCTGGGCAACTGGGCAAATCGGAATCCAAAACATTAGCGATAAAAATATTCCGCCGGGACTTTGGATCTATATCACTTCGCAAGACCCCAACATCGTGATCCAAGAAACCGCGATGGGACTACCGACGCTAGCGCCTGAGAGCACAATTAACTACACGTTCAACGTAGGCGCGAAAAAGGCCGGCGATTACTCGAAGAACGTCTTCAACGTCGTGATCAAAGACGACGCAGGACGAATCTACACAAGCCAAAGCTACGAAGTGCCGTTGACGGGGCCGTGATACCTTGCTCTTTGAGAGACTGGGTCTGTCATTGCGAGGGTGCGTAGCACCCTCGCAATGAAAAAAGCTTTTAGCTAAGCTTTTTTCGCTTTGCCGACGGCTGTGTTGAGGGGGCGGCCCTTTGCGCAGAGAGGGCATTCGCTTGCAGGCCAGGCGTCCCACTGGACGTTGACGAGAGAATCGAGTCGAGGGCTTCCAAGTTCCTGGCTCGAAACTCCACCTCGATTGCAGAGCGCGGCAACGGCAACCACCTGTCCCGCGCAAGCTTTCACTTTTTCGACGACTTTTTTAACCGAGCCGCCGGTTGTTAAAACATCTTCTAAAACTAAAACCGCTTTGTCTTCGATCAGCTTGTCATAGCCGCGTTTGATCATAAACGACTCGCCGTCTTTTTCGGCGTAGACCGCTAAAACCTCTCTGCCCGTTAATTCGGTCAAATGATGGGCGACCCATTGTGAAAGAATAATTCCGCCCAAAGCAGGTGCGAGGACGACATCAATCACATCGTGAGAAAATCGGTTTGCAATTTCACGGCAAAGTTTCGAAGTGAGATGCGTGTGGGGATACAACGCATCTTTATTCATATAACTATGGCCATGAAGGCCCGAAGTATAGACGATATGGCTATGCCGGATAAAAGCGCCGCAAGATTCTAGAATATCTAAAATTTCCGGTTCACTGAGCTGGGCTGGCACTTGCAATTTCCTCTAGGATTTTCGCGACGGCATCAATAGGGGAGCCGATTCCTCGAGGAGGACTGGAGATTGGCCGTCCAATCACCAAGTGGGTTGCGCCTTTTCGGATCGCATCTCCCGGAGTTAACGTTCTCTTCTGATCATTTGCCTCAGCCCATTCCGGTCGCACGCCGGGTGTGACTTTTAAAAGTTTTGCAAAGTCGGGCACCGAAGAAAGAATTTCTAATTCTTGAGGCGAACAAATAATTCCATCCGCACCAGCCTCTTTGGCGTCATGAGCGAATTGCAAAACTTTATTTTGAGAAATCGTTCCAAAAATTCTCTCGCATTCCGCATCTTCCATCGAGGTTAATACGGTAACGACTAACAATTGCGCAGAACCTTTATTTTCGGCAGCGGCTTTGATGCTGTCTTTTCCACAAGAAGCGTGGACATTAAACATTTTTACACCGAGTCCAGAGATGACCCGCGAAGCCTTCGCGACGGTGTTTGGAATGTCGCAAAATTTGCCGTCGAAAAAAACTTGTCCGCCGTGGCGTTGAATATGACTGATGACAGATGGCGCGCCTGCCGCACTGATCAGTTCCAGCCCGACTTTAAAAAGCCCGACGTGTGGGCTCAGAGCTTCTAAGTACGCCGTCGATTTTGCGATCGTATCGACATCTAGAGCGTAAATCAGCTTTTCTTTAGGCGGCGTCGGAGGTGGTGTGCGGTATTCTTTTTCTTCCATTTTTTTATTCCAGACTTTTTAGAGCATCAATGACTTCATCGACATGCCCTTTAACTTTCACTTTCGTGAAAATGTTTTTTATTTTTCCATCTTTTCCAATAATAAAAGTGGAACGTTCAATTCCCATATATTTTCGACCGTAAAGCGATTTTTCGACCCAAACTCCATAGGCGTTACAGACTTTTCCGTCTTCATCTGAAAGCAACGGAAAATTCAAACCTTCTTTTTCAATAAATTTTTGATGTCTAGCGACCGAGTCTTTACTGACTCCAAAAACTTTCGCACCCAATTTTTTGAGACGGCTCGAGGAGTCTCTAAAATCACATGCCTCGGTGGTACATCCGGGTGTCATATCTTTTGGGTAAAAATAAAGGACCACGTTGGATCCCTTTAAGGACTTTAACGAAACGATTTCTCCTTCACTCGAAGGAAGTGCGAATTCAGGCGCTTTTTTCCCTATGACTGCCATTTTTTTACCCCTTTTAGAGTGAAAGCAGCTTACACGACACGGTGTAGTGTTAATAGCGAAAAAATAGTTCTGTTACTCTTTTGGCACAAGTTTTAAAATAGGGTATAGAGGTGTCTTATGTTTGGGATCGACCTAAAAAAAATTCATTGGATTAATTTAATTTATCTAACAGTGACGCCCCTGGCCACAGTTATTCTAGTGCCGCTCGCAATTTCGAGAGAAGGTTGGAATTTACCGATTCTTCTTTTCAGTTTCATTTTTGCATTATGCACTTCGCTGTCGATTACAGCCGGATACCACCGTTACTTTGCACACCGAAGTTATCAAGTGAGAAGTCCTTTTCGAATTCTGTATCTACTTGTAGGGGCTTCAGCTTTTCAGGGTTCAACTTTAAAATGGGCATCCGATCATAGACGTCATCACCGATTGGTCGATACGTCGGATGATCCCTACAACATCAATGAAGGATTTTTTCACGCGCATATTGGTTGGCTCATGATGGAAGATAATCCAAAATATGTGAATCAATTTCCGCAAGATCTCACGAGCGATAAGTGGGTCATGCTTCAGCACAACTACTACATCGTCTTCGCGGGATTGATGGCATTCGGGTTTCCTACTTTAGTGGGATATTTGATGGGAACTCCTCTCACGGGTCTTGCCGTAGGAGCTTGCTTGCGACTGGTGATTACCAATCACACGACGTTCTTCATCAATTCGCTTTGCCATATGGTGGGAACGCGTCCGTACTCCGATAAAGTCACGGCTCGCGACAGTTGGATTATGGCGTTTCTCGCGCACGGGGAAGGCTATCACAATTATCACCACGCTTTTCAATCGGATTATCGCAATGGCATTCGCTGGTATCACTGGGATCCAACGAAATGGTTTGTTCGAAGCTTAAATTTTATCGGAATGGCTTCGAATTTAAAGCGCACTCCTTCGCCTATGATTTTGAAAGCTCAGCTTGAGATGCAGCAAAAAAAGATGCTTGCTCATGGCGCTTCCGAGGCGTGGGTACACGCGCTTCGAATGAAGGTTGAAGAGGCCCAAAGAAAAGTAAAAGTCCTCAAAGAAGATTACGCTGCAAAAAAAGAAGATCTGAAGATCGCCTGAGAACCGGCCGCCGCGCGTTTGCCGAGCTGACGCGCCAGCCATAGCGCCGCAGCCGCGGCCAGCAGGTGCTTGAGGGTGTGGCCGGACAGCCAGCCGCCGTGCGCGAACAGCGCGTGCTCGGCCTGCTCGGCCAGCTTGGCTGCGGCAGCCTTTTCGAGTTCCGCACGGCGGGCTTCGAACTCGGCCTTGGCGGCTTCGGTCGCCCGGCGGGCGCGGCCCGACGGAATCAGGAAGTTACGGGCATAACCGTCCTTGACCTTGACGATTTCGCCGAGGTTGCCGAGGTTGACGACTTTGTCGAGCAGGATGACTTGCATGTCGATAGCTCCTTAGATACGGTGCTGGTCGCTGTACGGGACCAGGGCCAGGAAGCGGGCGCGCTTGATGGCGGTGTTGAGCTGGCGCTGGTAGATCGCGCGGGTGCCTGTGAGGCGAGCCGGAATGATCTTGCCGTTTTCAGCGACAAAGTCGCGCAGGGTGTCGACATCCTTGTAGTCGATTTCCTTGACGCCGGTGACGGTGAAGCGGCAGAAGCGCTTGCGGCGGAACAGCAGCGATTGTTGGTTGCGCTTGGGCTTGCGGTCCTTGGAGAACCGGCCTTTACCACGGGGCGGGGGCATGGTGTACCTCTTTCTGATCTATCCGGATTTGAACGTGTGCGTCAGTCGAGTTCGGTCACGTGAAAGACGACGCCGCGGCCGTTGCGCTGGGTCAGGCTGTCGGGAGTCCAGCCCAGGGTCAGATGGTGGGTGGCCTGCGTTCCCTTCTGCAAGTTGATCCCGACCTCGGCCTTCTCGTTGGCGATGATCACATCGTCGATGTCGGTGTCGAATTCGAGCATGTAGGACTTGTTGACGGTCAGCGTCAGCACCTCGGTCGCGCCGGCCGGGATGACACCGCAGCGTGCTTCGGCGCGCGCCAGCGCCACCTCGACATC
>CALCZU010000136.1 GCA_937903155.1 uncultured Bdellovibrionales bacterium | reverse complement strand
GAAGTGGTCCGCTCGCTTCTCAAACGAAGATGATGTTTACGGCTTGGGTGAAATCCGGAAACTCCAATAGCAGCACGGATGCCGTCATTTTAGGAAACTCCTCCAATGCCACCGGCAATGGTTTTACCGTGAGACAACATCCCAGTTACCGCGATGCCGTGATGTCGCTTTCACCTGTCGGGTATTGGAGACTTGGGGAAGCTAGTGGGACCACAGCAACCGACGTCTCGGGGAATGGAAAAAATGGAACCTACCAAAACACTCCAACTCTAGGAGTATCCGGCGGACTGACTGCAGATAATGACACGGCAGTGACTTTCTCGAGCGCATCGAGTGAGTATATCTCACTGGGCAATAGTGACTTCTCTTTTGACAGCTCAGATTCATTTTCCATTTCCGCTTGGGCAAAGCTCAGCACCACCGCATACAGTACAATTTTTTCTAAAATGGACCCGGCAAATAATCATAAAGGTTACGAAGTCCTACTCAACTATCCATCGACAGGAAATATCGGTTTTTATCTAATCGATTCTTACCCGGGCAGTCATATTTTAGTAGGCGATGGGGGAAGCTGGAATGACGGCAGCTATCACCATTTTGTCGTCACCTACGATGGTTCAAGTTCCAGTTCGGGAGTGAAGTTTTACGTCGATGGAAATTTACGTACCACCTCCACGAGTGCGAATACATTAGGCGGTTCCACGGTCAATTCTGAGATTGCCAGCATTGGGAGTCGAAACTCGAGTGGAAATTATTTCGATGGAACTCTCGATGAGGTCGCCGTTTTTAATTCGGTTTTGAGTCTTTCGCAGATTTCGACCCTTTACCAAGTAGCCATCACCGGAAAGAAAATGGATTTCGTTATTGGCAAAAGTTACCAGGATGTCGTGTTAGCGGATTCACCGGTTGCATACTGGAGACTAAATGAAGCCGCGGGGGCCGTGTCTCAAGACATTTCAGGACACGGTCGTTCTGCTGGCTACTACGGAGGCTACACGCACAATGCCACGGGAGCAATTTCCGGAGATGCAGATACCGCCACTTCTTTTAATGGGACTACCGGCTACTTTAAGTACGTTCCCTCAGGTACGCTTGCAACTCTAACTGGAACTTTTTCAGCTGAATTTTGGATCAATCTCACAACATTACCCTCAAGTGCTATCGCTCCTCTTTGTACTCGCAGTCCTTCTGATGGCGCATTTTGTATTGTGGTCGGCTCCTCTGGCTTCATCAACCTTCAACTTAGAGACGACACAAATTCTCAATTTTTAGCAAGCGTTTCCACGGGGGATCTCTTAAGTCCTCTGACTTGGTACCACGTTGCAGCCACGGTAACTCCTTCCGCTTACGCTGTTTATCTGAATGGGGTAGCAGTTCTGTCAGGAAGCATTTCATCGGGAACTCCCGTCCTTTTAAATTCAAATCATCACTTATTTAATAATTTCGGTTGGGGAGACGGTTTCATGTCGGGAAGTATCGACGAAATTGCAATTTATGGAAGCGAACTCACCTCGGGACAAGTCGTGGCCCATTACAATGCAGGACTTGCGACATATGGAGGAATCTGCCGAAGCACATCTTCTTTTTCCGACAACCTTTGGAATTCCATTTCTGGAATCTTCTCGGGTAGCAGCGCAAAGTTCTTCGTAAATGGTCGAGAGGAATGTAGTTCTTCTATCAGCAATGGATTCACATCACCCGCCACCCATCTCTTCGCAGGCGCAACTGCGTCTAATTCGAAGAACTTCACAGGGTCCATTGCCGATCTCAAAATCTATGGAACGAGTAACGGTTCAGCCGTTGGAACGACGACCGATGTTAAAACGAATTTCGACATCACCGCCGACAGGTACCGCGAAAATCCGTTAGGAAATATCGTGACCAGTGGGCTCGTTCTGAATCTTGACGCTGCAAACGCAAAACAAAGCGGGCTTAGACCTTACGACAACGGATGTGCGAGTAGTGCACTGAGCTGGTTTGATTTATCTACCTCGTTTCTTACAGGAACGCTTACGAACTTTTCCAGCTGCGGTAGCACTTCAGGATGGAACGGAGATGGAACGACAACACTCAGTGGGACCGCGGGACCTTATCGCGCAACTTTCGATGGAAGTAATGATTACATCAATCTCGGAAATAGTTCCTCGCTTGATTTACCGCATCTCACAGTAGCTCTTTGGATATATGCCAATTCCTGGACCGCTAACGCCTCCATCTTTAATAGACGAACGGTAGGAAATAATGAAGGCGTCACATTGGACGGAAGTGGAACTGGCCTGACATGGTGGGTTCACAATGGGGGATGGAATTCGCTCGATAAAGCGGTTACCAGCGGCGTCTGGCATTACGTTGTTGTGACATTTGATGGAACGACTCAGTCAATCTATGTTGACGGTCCCACTGCACCGGCCAGTCAAAATGTGAGCGGATCTATCAGTAGCCATTCAGGAAACGCGTGGCTCGGACGCAATATTGCGAGCGGTACGAATTTTGACGGTTCAATCGCGCATGTTTCGATTTATAACCGAGCCCTCACTCCTTCAGAGATCACTCAAAACTGCGAAGCCCTGAAGTCGCGATTTAACGGATTCACCTGCAACTAATCGTCTCAGCAATCTGGGTGCCCATCTACTTCCGCTCGAAAGGTAGCGGGTGTGATTTGGTGTCCGATTTTACACCAAGCTCTACGCAGCCAGGCTTAGCCAATAGGAATGTTTCCTGTCATTCGTGACTCTGGTATATCCCGCTGTTAGGAGCAAAGCCATGAGACAACTACTTTTAGGGTTATTCATTTGTGCTGTCGTTTTGGGACAATCTTGTCCAGAGAGCAATAAACGGGCATTGTCGGCAGGGTCGGTTATCCAGACTCTTGAGGCAGGCCGGCACTACTTTTCCCAGAAGGATTGGACCGCACCTCTGGAAAGTTTACAAGCCGTTTTGGATGAACCCGAGCTCTTTTTAAAAGAGAAGAATGAAAAGGGGATCGAGATCTCCCGCAACCTGCGAGCCGAGGTGGAGAGCTTGATTGCAGAGCTTCCGGAAGAAGGTCTTAAATTCTACCGGCTTAAATTTGAGGGCCAGGCTCGGGACCTTTTAAAAGTAGCCCTGGGCGATGAAAAAAAAGGAATCGCGGCCGATCTTAAACTTCTGGAAGAGATCTACTGGCGGTTTGGAAACACCGAGGCCGGTCTCGCGGCCGGAAGCCAGCTTGCTCAAATCCATAGGCTAATAGGACATCCCTATACCGCCTCTTTTTATTTGGAGAGTTTGTTAAAGCGAAAAGGGATTCCGGTGCAGATGAGGCAGACCCTTCTTCTGAATCAGGCGGCTGCTTACGCTATGCAGGGCGAGGGGACTCAATCCGCGGCGGCCTTTGCACTTTTGGAAAAAGAACCAAAGAAACTTATTTATCCTGAGTATTCATTTGACCGATTAAAAGCCGAATTGAACAAGTTACAAAAGCCCGAGTCGGAACTTCCCATCAATCGATATGGTTTAAATGCCTTAGTCGAAACGGATGGCCATTTTGGAAAAAGTGAAGCGTATCTAAAATACCGAAACGCTCAGCTTGAAAAGTTGGAAACTAAGCTAGAGAGATATTTTGAAGGAGTAACTGCCGAAGAGCGTTGGGAGGTTGCCGACCCGCGCACCCCGGGTACCACTTTTGATGAAAAACTTCGCTACTGGCTGGGGGCGGCAGAGGTAAACCGAGAGAAAAAAATAAATCTGCTGGTGACTTTACAGCCCGGGCCTCGTTACCAGGAGCTTTTGAAGATCCTTCCTAACGACCAAGTCTCTCAGGTCGTGGTGATGGTGTCAGCACGGCGCCAATCAAATATTGCCGTGTTTGAGAAATTAGCGCTGGCGCAAAAGGAAAAAAACGGGCCTTCGCCCGATATGAAGCTTGCAAACTTTGAGAGTTTTAAATTCGTTGCGTTTAAGTTTCCGTTGGAGGGCAAGAAGGTGACGTTAGGAAGTGTGAAAGGGGATAAGCGCGGGTTTGAAGATGTTAAGAATCAAAGAGAGGTCACTTTTAAAAAGCCGTTTCAAATGCAAATGACGCCGGTGACGCAGCTTCAATGGGCTCTGGTGATGGGGTGGAACCCGGCCCGCTTCAAAGAAGATCTGAATCGTCCGATTGAAACGGTCTCTTGGGATGACGTACAGGGGTATATCAAACGACTAAATGGGCTGGATCCTAAATACCATTATCGTCTACCGACCGAAGCAGAATGGGAGTATGCCGCTCGGGGAGGAACCGAAACCGCCTATTTTTTCGGCAACGATCCTGCACAACTAGGTGAGTACGCTTGGTATTCCGAAAACTCAGGCGGGAAGACTCACCCCGTAGCAACCAAGAAAGCAAATCCTTACGGACTTTACGATGTTCATGGAAGTGTGTGGCAGTGGACCGCCGACTGGTATCAGGAAGATACGTCCAAACTCAGCGGAGACGATCCCATGGGTCCCAAATACGGCGTGGTTCGCGTCGTCCGCGGTGGAGGTTGGAACCACCGCCCGTCGGACCTTGTTTCTACGTCACGCCATGCCCATTACCCCGATTACTGGGATAACAACCTCGGCTTTCGATTGGTACGAACCGAAAAGTGATGCTGAACATCCCGTTAATAAGTCCTATCCGTAGTAACGCTTCTAAAGCATCACTACGGATATCTTTATAATAAATTTAGTTGGAACGGGATAACGTGCACTTCATGTGGAAAGAGTCGACAACCGGATGATCGATCACCTTAATACTTAAGCTCTCTGGTTTATAGACGATCTTTGATGAAATAGTATACGTTCCGTGAAGGGGCTTCTCGTACGTCGATTCTGTTAGAAACATCCCTAGCTCGGATCGTTTTTCATTGTAAAGTGCGCCATACATGAAAACCTTTCCCTCGTGATAAAAGTTTCCGAGGTGCTCTTTACCTTCTTCTATTTGAAAAGCTTGAAGCTTCGTGCCTTTGAAAAATGGTCGGCAGAAGTAGTTCACGCACTCACCTTCTTTACAAACGCCGTTTGCATGGACGGAAGCTACTGAAAAAAACACTATGGTTGTTAATTTAATGAGTGAAGAGAGTTTCATAGGGTGCTCCTTTTAAAATTGTAAATATTAGTTTCTTTTGGATGAGTTGAGTTCACAGCGGAGTTCGAACGTCGAAGCTAAGGGGTGATCATAAACTCGAAATTTCAGTTCGGACGGGTGAAGAGCGCTCTTCTGCTCGATCGGATGTCCAAACGTACCGGGATGAAGGGCCTCCACTTCGTTTAGAGAAATCGATAATGCGCCGGAGGCAGCAGTGTAGCTGACGTTATAACTCAGAAATTTGTTCCACACATAATTTAAAGTTTGGTAGTGATAGTAGGTATCGCCTGTTACATCGAACTGTTCTATCACGTCGCCTTTAAATTCGACTTCGCAGTAATAGCCCGTGCATTCCCCCTCTTTGCAAGTTCCTTTTGCGTAGACGGGTGAAATAGTGCTGAAAAATAAAACGCCCATAAGTATTTTAAAGCTTATTTTTTTCATGCTTTCTCCGAGATGAATTAAATTTTAGTGGAATTAAAAAAGACAGGGAAGAAGGATGCGAACTCAGTAGCTCCGATTGAATGAATACTCGGACTTACGAAACACCCAATTCCTTATCTGACTAGAGATGTTAACTGGAAATTTTGAATAGGGGAAGATCGATAGAATGACGCGCGATGGTCATGCGTTTCAGATTCGAAAATAGAGATATCTCGAAGAGGCGCGGCTCAAAATGACTTCGATGTTTCGTTCTTCGTGAAGACAAAAGTTAGTCACGTTAAGTGAATAATAATAATCAGACTTTCCCTATATGGCCAACTAGGAATCTCAAATAGTCTGGTATTTGACTTGTAGGACAAAAATAATTGACATAAAAGTCAATTATTAAATATGGGAATTACATTGACCAAGGGAGAACAATGAAACCAGGTATAAAACAATTACTCTATCGACTGACTATCACAATGGGTCTAGCGACAGCTTTTGCGAACGCGGCTACAGAAAAAGTAGAGATCACAAGTAAGTCTCGATTTTCACCCGAGCGAATTTTAGTGAAGGTCGGGGATAATGTGGAATTTACAAATAACTCAAACGGGACACACACTGTGACTGCCGATCCGTCGAAAGCCAAAGATTCAAAAAATGTGCTCTTACCAAAAGGGGGTGTCGCATTTCATTCAGGATTTTTACGCCCGGGTCAGAAATTTGTGCAAACATTTACAGTTCCGGGATTGTATCAATATGTCTGTCTGCCTCATGAATCGATGGGGATGATGGGGCAAATCGAAGTAAAACCGTAAAGAATAAGAAAGAAAACAAAAATGAAACTACAAAAAAAATTCGTTACTTTTGCAACTCTATTGAGCGCATGGGCAAGTGCCGCTCCCGATGATTTGTTAACCGGAACTTACTACGAAAAAGAAGGCTGCGCCGTTATTGACGTGGTTAAGGGAGAGAGTTCGGATCTCCTCACGGCGACGATAGGTCAGAAAAATACGTCGAAGTGTGTGGTAAAAGCCATCCCAGGTCGATACACCTTCGAAATAAAAAAAACAGGACCCGTTTCAGCTACGGGAACTTTTTCCCAATTAGAAAAAGGCAGCAACGTTCTTAACCTCGGAAAAAGCGGTCAAGTGGGTTTTCTCATACGCAAGGTGGAAACATTGTGCGAGATTACGTACCCCGATTCGCAATTTACGTTTCGCACTGTGCGACTTACCAGTAACCCCTCTCAAGCAGACCAAGAATAGGAAAACTCATGAAACAATTATTTGTATTTGCAATTTTGATCACAGGTACTTTTTGTTTGCCAAGTTTAGCGGGGCAAGGAGAAGACGTGCAATGTTCTCTCGTGAAACCCACTAAAGGTTTTGATCTCAACGTTAAAATCCATTTTGAGGATGAAAGCAAAGGTCAGTGGAGTCGTTCAGGGGTTGCGACTGTCAAAATCAGAGGAGCGAAAAATATTAGACCTGTAGTCGAACCCGAAACAACCCTTGATGTCACGGGCAGGATTACTAAAAGGTGGGGGCTTTTAGTCACATCGAAAGGTACGAAGGCTTTTGTTCTCGGATTAGAAGATTTTGCGAATCCTGGATCGCCGACGATTCTCACCTTTTACGGTAACGATTACCCCGTTCATTGCAACGGCGCTAACTGATTCCCTCCGAAAACATCGGGGTTTTTAGTAAAAGCCCCGGTGTTCCAAAGATGTTATGTCTTCGCGGGTGCGGTGAGTGTACAAGCGAAGCGCGAAGAAGGTGTCCGTTCACTTTTTATCCAATCAGAGCAATGTAGATAGTTAAACTTCAACCTTTCGAGCTTAAGCTAAACCTTTTTGTCTTGGCTGAACTGGAAATGGCACCTTCTGAGAGCTAGGAATATGAGACTCTCATCATTTTTAGAGCAGAATTGATTTAACCATCGCAGTCTTAATCCGGAACCCTTTTCCACTCCAAACAGTCCGACAAGGGAAGTTGGCAAATATTTTCATTTAATCTTTTTATGCTCCCATATGAATATTGCTCAACCTTGGCGTCCGCAGGAAATTTATTTCGGATATCCAGTTCCTATTCCTCGCTCACTTGGGGCTGTGGGTGGAGGCACCGGATTTTCGGTCGGTCGTTTCAGTTAAGGAACAAGGAGATTTATTTAGGCTTTCCCTCATTAGCCGAGAAAGATTCCCTATCCATAGGCAACTTCTCAAAGCCAAATTTTCTTCTGGCGTTAAGTGAGCTCCGGGTGGCATCAATCCATTCTCCACCATATTGCTTACAAAATGCGCCTCGTCAGTATCGGGAAGGAGTGATCTTGTCTCCCCATCATGGCACTTTTTGCAATTTAAACTAGACCGAATTTTTTCGATGGAAGAATCCGTCACGGTCGCTCTAACATCCTGAGAGAAACATTCGCGAATCGAACTGGAAGAAAGGTGCTTCGGCTCCAAAAATATCCCTCTTTGAAAAATCTCTCTGGGAAATACCGGATCCAGTGTATTGGAAAACTGCCTCATTCTATTATTTATCGATTCCAGGGCTTTTTGGTATTTCGGCGCTACCTTCTTGATGCGGTATATGGGCAGTGGCCCTCCCGAAATGTGGCAAGTAAGGCAATCTAAGCTAGACACTTCTTTCGCTCCGGAATCAAAATTATGCACCACCTTTGGTAACCCGTTTTCTAAAACGGAACGAGAATGATCGGCAAAGTAGGTAGCATGATTTCCCTTAGAGTCCGTATGGGTAGCGACGACAGATATTTGTGTAGCGCCCATGGAATCCGTATGCGTTTCTTCAGGGACCACAAAGTTGATCCATTTTTCAGTATTGGACAAAGCTTTGGGATTCCCGGGATCAGAAATCAAAAAGCGCCAATCTGCAGGATATTTTTTGTTCTGGCCCGGTAAAGTCGGGGCATTGGCTCGGAATTTAACGTACTCATAAGGAGGCAAATTCTTTGCTTTCCGTTTTTCATTCAGCTCATCGAGATATTTTTCGGCCGAATCAAATTCGCCCTTATCTAACCATGCAAGCAGTTTTGGATCTGAAAGTTCCAGAGATATTTTTGTATGGGCGCTGACGCTGGCGACATACTTCTTTTTGTCAATTTGCCCAAGTTTTTCCTCGGCTGCCCATCCTTCAAGTTTCTTTGCCAACATCGTTTGGTGAAGCTGGAAACAAGCACGCAAGGCATCTCGGGAACGAAAAAGTTTTTCACTTTCTTTAAAGCATTTTTGCCACTTTACTAGGTTTGGTTTGACCAATTTAAACTGAAGATAATCAGGAGTAAGTTCTTCCGCTAACTTCGCTCGATTGGCCATCCATTCCAATTCGGTAGTCGGGCAAACATCATGAGGAACCGAGGCCGCTTGAGAATAAGCAGCGAATCCCCACCAAAACCCTAAAAAGAAATGAACCATCTTAAAAGTTTATCTTTATTTAAAAAAAGTGCCAGTTTTCGATGAACCGTACGGTACGGCCTACCTTTTTGCACGTACCCCATTCCTTTTTTCCAAATGAGGTTGGAGTGAAGGGATTAAGTTTAAGGTTTTAGGGATTAATCCTTGAGGAAATTTTTGCGGAGCAAAAATTTGGACGGGGAAGGATTCGAACCTTCGAAGGCAGAGCCGTCAGATTTACAGTCTGATCCCTTTGACCGCTCGGGAACCCGTCCATACGAGTAAAGCGAAGTAACCTCTAACAACCACCAACCAACAACTCCAGCTGTTAGTTGTTAGACGTTAGAGGGGCTTCGTTAAACTAGCCGGCAACCAGACTTGAACTGGTGACCTACTGATTACAAATCAGTTGCTCTACCAACTGAGCTATGCCGGCAATAAGCCTTTGAATTTTGAATGTTTACTTGAATATGTCGCCATTGTCCATGGGAATGCCACTAACATTGTGCGTTATTTCATAATTGCGCCATCATTTCCTGATTTAATTAAGGGGTCAAAGTAGTGGAACGTTTGCAAGGAGTCGGTCTCAATGGATCTCACCCATTTTCTAGAACACCCCATTTTCAAACCCTATCAAAAGCGTCTCAAAGCGGGGGAATACCTTTTTAAACAAGGCACCCTGGGCGACACAATGTTTATCGTTCTCGAGGGAAAAATCCGCGTGATTAGCGAAACGAACTCCGACCAGTTTTGTATCGCGATGATGGGTACAGGCGAGTTTCTAGGGGAAAGAGCCTTAGTCCACATCGACCCGTACCAACGTCGATTTTCGGCCCAAGCCGCGACTCAAGTCATGGTCATGGAGCTCCGCCACCACGATATTTTACAAATTGAAAAACAGGCGCCGTATATCAAAAAAATGATTTTAACTCGGTCCTTAGAAGTCGCGGAAGAACGCCTCGATCGTGCAAACAGTTTGGTCAGCGTGCTGCGTCCGAAAGAATGCCGCTTACGAATGCTAAAACTCATTGAGTATTTTTGTTTCTCGATGGGGACTCACGAAAAAAGTGGAATCCGTCTGCAGAGACTCGCTGAAAATATCGTTTTTTACGTTCAGACAAGCCCTAGTGAGATTCAGAATATCTTAAAAGAACTCGCCGATCGCAATTTGCTATTCGCAGAGGCCGATGGTTCTCATCTCGTTACCTCTCTCGAAAATCTTGCAAAACATATAAAGTCGCTCGAAGAGGTGCGAGTGGAACTGGCTCAAGCCGCTTGAAAACTTTTGAAAATCACTAAAACTTCCGTTAGGGTGTCGCTCGATGAGCGAATTACATTCTATCGGCTTGACCGAAACATCCCGACACAAACTCGAAACCGTTTCTCCCCAATTTATTTCTGACGGACTTTACGACGCTCAGAAAAAAAGCTGGGAAGTTTTTCACGAAATCAAATCGCAGTTAAAAGAAGGAATGACCGAAGCGGAGGGCCGAGCACTCGCGTATACGATTTTCGAAAAAAAAGGCGTGAAAGCGCACTGGCATCGTCCATGGGCGCGCTTTGGACCGGGAACAGTTTTAACTTTCAATCACAATACCCAACCCACTTATCAGTTACAGGTCGGCGATCCGGTCTTTTTGGATTTGGGTCCCGTGTGGAAAGATCCTGTTACTCAACTCGAATACGAGGGAGATATTGGGGATACTTTTGTTTTTGGCGAAAATGCGGAAGCCGAAAAATGCATTCAGGCGGTAAAGAAATTATTTCTCGAAGCTAAAACAGAATGGAAAGAGAAAAAACTTACTGGGCAATCGATTTACACCTACTTAAGACAGCGCGCACGGGAAGAGGGCTACGAGCTGATCGAAGAAGTGTCTGGCCATCGTCTCAGTGATTATCCGCATTTTAAATACAGCAAGGCCAATCTTGCAAAACTTGAGTTCTCACCATCTCCGTCGCTCTGGATTTTAGAGCTGCAGATTAAGCATCCAACGCTTCCAATAGGCGCGTTTCATGAAGACCTTCTTTGAAACAGGCATCTTTTATTTGTGATTTCATTGAATACTGAATCCTTTCCGAAGTTTGCGAACGCAAAATTCTGAACTCCCGTCTCTGTCTAAACACGAGACAGATCTTTTCTCTTTGTTATTCATACTTTAAGAAAATTGAAAGATTCGAGCGACTAAAACTTCGCCAAGTGTGCTTTTTGTATTCGACTGATCACCCGTATAACGGTTTTGGCATGTTCTATGCTTTTATAAATATCATACGGTTGGAGGTTGATTATGAATATTTCGCTGCTGATTCCATGTAAGGTCAAAGACGTCGTCTGGTTAAGTTCTACGGTTTTCAAAGTCGTCTTTGATCCCAAGACAAAATTTAAGTATCAGGCGGGGCAATTTGTCTCGGTCGCAATTCCTACTCATCGAGAAAGACCTTTGCATGAGTGGCACTCTTACACCCTCGCATGTCCTTACGAAACGGCTGAAACGAATGGCTATGAGATCTATGTTCGTTACATCAGTGGCGGAATGGCGTCGGAATACCTTTCATTTTTAAGAAAAGGGGATGAGTTTACGATTACCTCGCCTCACGGTGATTTCCGGTTCGTCCCCCCGTCTACAGACAAAGACGTAGTCTTTATTGCAACGACTTCTGGAATCGCGTCAATTAAAGCGATTGTCGAATCGGAAGAGTTCCAAAAGAATAAACCGGCAAGAACGTACCTGCTTTTAGGGACTCGCAACGAAGAAGAATCTCTTTTCACAAGCTACTTCGAAAAACTCGGGCTGCGGGTGATTCCTGCTGTCACTAAACCTAAAATCCTCACATTTGGTTTTTGGGGAAGGGTGACCGATTTTCTCGAACGCGGCGTCTTTCCATGGAACGCGAAAAACGCGGACTACTATGTCGTCGGAAATCCGAAAATGGTCAAACGCGTTTTGTATCAACTGAATCTTCTGCAAAAAGTCGATCGCAAGTCTATCTTCATCGAAAATATTATCTCGCAGTTTTCATTCGAGAAAGAATCGACCGAAGCCGAAGTTCACGAACTCGTTCCTTTTAAAAAGTCAGCGTAGTGATTTCAGTCATCGCGGGATCAAAATTCTGTCATTGCGAGGGTGCGTAGCACCCGCGGCAACCTTTGTGTGCTGAACTGGGA